>JBEIIN010000026.1:0-13330 GCA_040380795.1 Sediminibacterium sp.
CACCTGTATCTAGTCTAAGCGAATTTTTAGCAAAAGTCTAACAACTAATGTTTTAAATTGCATTTCCTATTTAAGCAGTGAGTATCAATACTTTCTGCCCAAAAAAAGTCCTATTTTTTTTGTTTAAAATGAAATTTAATTGAAAAAAATTCGTTCTAAAGTAGATAAGAACCGGTAAAACTAAAATATGATTACAAGATTGAAGAAATTGCCCTTTAAACTGCCCTTGGTATTAGTAGTTATTATACTAGGTTCTATTAGTATTTTATCTTTTAAAGAGCCTAAGTTTCGTTCCGATCCTAATATGGTGCAGATTCCTGGAGGGGCCTTTCATATGGGACCTAGTGATGAGCAGGTGGATATGGCCATGGTGAATAGAAAAAAATTAGTATCCATTAATGGTTTTTGGATGGACCGTACGGAAGTAACGAATCAGCAATATCGTAAATTCGTTAAATATGTTTCTGATTCCCTAAAATATTTGGCAGTGTATGCGGGTGGTGTGAATCAAACAGAAGATACAGTGAAAGTGGATTGGAATAGAGCCCTAAGAATTAATGTCAATAACAGGGCAACGCTAGAACAATTAAATGAACTATTGTTAAGTCCTGACAATCGTATTAAGGGAAAAATAGAAATAGATCCTACTAAATTAATTTATAGGTATTCTTTTGTGGATTTAAAAGCGGCTGCTAAATCTTCTAAAGGGCTAGAACAGCCCTTGGGTAATTTTTTAGTTTCTCAAACCGAGGCTATTTATCCAGATTCACTTGTATGGATGAGGGATTTCTCTTATTCTTATAACGAACCTTTTACGCGTTTATACTTTTCACACCCATCTTACAACGATTATCCAGTAGTAGGTGTTACGTGGAAGCAAGCTATTGCTTTCTGTCATTGGAGAACGAATAACAGTAATTTTTATTTGGGTAAAGGCGGTAAGAGAGACGAAAAAATTGATGGTATATACCGCTTGCCTACAGAAGCAGAGTGGGAATATGCAGCAAGAGGTAACTCTAAAACCAATGCAATGTATCCTTGGGGTTCTCCTTATACAAGAACAAAAGAAGGAAGGCTCTTAGCTAATTTTAAACCAGGCAGAGGAGATTATTTTGGATCGGATGCTAAGAACGATAATATTTATACAACTAAAGTTCAATCTTTTCCAGAAAACGGATATAAATTATATGATATGGCAGGCAATGTTGCTGAATGGACAAGCTCTGTGTATTATGAGGGTGGCTATAATTTTATGGGAGATTTTAGCCCGGATTTGCAATACAATGCAAAAGAGGAAGACCCTAATTCTATGAAAAGAAAAGTAGTTAGAGGAGGTTCTTGGAAAGATATCGCTTACAATATTCAAGTAAGTACTAGAAATTATGAATACCAAGATACCGCCAAATCTTATATTGGTTTCAGATGCGTACTTTCTATGGCACCAAGAATTAATTAATCATCATTCGAATTAAATAGTATCATATAAAATTTATAAATTTTTAAAATGTCAAATTCTATTTCTCCAAAAACCAATAAGATCGTTAACGTAGTTTTCTCCTTAGGAGCTGCGGTAGTTATTATAGCTACATTGGCAAAAATTTTACATCTATCGTGGGCCGATTATGCGTTAATAGTTGGTTTTGTCACAGAGGCTGTGATTTTCACTATTTATGCATTCTTGCCACCGCCAGAAGTAGGAGATTCAACCCATGCTCCACAAGCAGGTGCAGTGGATTCAGTGATGGCGCATTTAGAGGCGGCTAAATTAGATGGGGCTGCTTTTGAAAAATTAAGTAGCAGTTTCCAACGCTTAAATGACACTGCCATGTATTTGGGTGATTTAGCAGATATGTCCAAAGCAAGTAAAGACTTCACGCATAATACAAAGGATGCAGCTATTGCATTAGGTTCTATCAAGGATGCGGCAGGTACTGTTTCTAATAATTTAGGAACTTTTGCATTGGCTACAGATGGTGTTAAAAACTTAAGCGAACAATTTGCAATGATGAGTAAGAGTATGGAAGCCATGAATACTTATTATGCTAAGTTAACGGAAGCTTCTAATGCTATGTCAAGTTCTGCGCAAGATGCTATTAGAGCAAAAGAACAAATTGCATTACTAGCCGATAACCTTACTCAATTAAACAAAGTTTATGGCAATATGATTGTTGCAATGCAAGGACGTTAATTTAATTATTCAAATTTTCATTTTTTAAAATCTAGTTTACATGTCATTACCTAAGGAGCCAAGGCAGAAGATGGTTAACATTATGTATTTAGTGTTAACTGCGTTATTGGCATTAAATGTATCTAGTGAAATTCTGAATGCATTTAAAACCATTGAGCAAAGTTTAAACAATGCTAGTGCTATAATAGAAAAAAAGAATACCGATATCTATAAATCTTTGAAGGCAAAAATGTCGGATCCAAAATCGGCAGAAAAAGCAGCTATTTGGGCGCCTAAAGCAGAAAAAGCGCATGCCTTTGCTGACGCTATATACACTTATGTAGAATCATTAAAGCAAGAGCTAAAAGTAGAATCGGGTTTAAAAACAAAGGACGGCAAAGAAGAGTATAAAGAAGATGATTTAGATGCCACTACAAGATTATTTTTAAATAGCAAATCGGGTGCATCAAAAGGGAAGGATTTGTATAATAAGTTAGTTCAATTTAAAGCCGATTTAACGGCAATTGATCCTGCTATTGCAAAAGAAGTGATTCCTAATTTGCCATTAGACTTATCTATTCCTGCTACTTCAAGTATTGCAGGTAAAGATGACTGGGCTTATGCTTATTTTCACATGACTCCAACTGTTGCAGCCATTACTATTTTAACTAAGTTTCAAAACGATATTCGTAATAGTGAAGCGCAGGTAGCTGAGTATTGCCATAAAGAAATTGGAGAAGTAGAATTAATATATGATCAGTTCAATGCCTTTGCGGCTTCTAATTCTCAATACTTAATGCAAGGAGAAGAATTAGTCATTACTGCAGGGGTAGGCGCTTTTAGTAGCGCAGCCAAGCCCTCTATTTCAATTGATGGCGTGAACTTGCCTATTACCGCCGATGGTTCTGCTATCTATAAATCAACAGCTGGTGCGCCAGGGATTAATTCAAAAAGAGTAAGAATTTCTTTTTTAAAGCCTAATGGAGAAACGGCTATCGTAGAAAAGGATGTGAAGTTTACAGTAGGTACACCTGCTGGTTTAGTGGTATCAACAGATAAAACAAGAGTATTTTATAAAGGTTTAGATAATCCATTAAGTGTAACAGGTGGTGGAGGTGCTGAAAAAATTAATGTAACAGTAGAAGGAGCGGGTGCTACAGTAAGTAAAGCCGGCGCTGGTCAATACATTGTAAAGTGTACCCAACTTGGTAATGTGATGGTGAATGTGAATGATGGTAAATTAACTCAAAAAATTAATGTACCCGTTAAGCGTGTGCCAGATCCTATTGCTATTATTGGAGGAAGTGCAGGCGGTAATATGACTGCTAATAAATTTAGAGTGCAACAAGGGGTGATTGCCGATTTAAGAGACTTTGTATTTGAGGGTATAAAATTCAATGTAGTTTCTTTTATAGTCATTGCTACTGGAAAAGGTTTTGATGAACCAGAAGTAGCCGAAGTGAATGGAGCTGCTTTTGCAGGTGGTGCGCAGTCTTTAATCAGAAGATGTCAGCCAGGTTCCACGGTGACCATTGGTGAAATTAAAGTGACAGAGCCAGGTGGGGGAACTAGAAAATTAGATCAAACTATTACTTTTATCTTGCAATAATTAAGCTGAAAAAAAAGTAGAAAAATATAAGACATGAAGAAATTAATATCCCATACTTTGTTTTTAGTGCTAGCACTAACCTTAGTCAATACCGCTCAGGCGCAGTTTAACTATAAGAAAAAAGCAGGTCCTGCTAATAAGGATACAGTGGCTGGCAAGCCTGTTGAATTAGCGCCAGTGTCTGTTCCAGTAGTTTCAACGGTAGCCGTAGATACCAATATAAAATCAACTAAAACTATTGATACTACCATGGTGGGTGGTTTTAACGCGAATAATAAAAAAAGTTTAAGACCTAATTATGCTTTCTTTTCTGAGAACAATAAAAGAAAAGCAGTTCAACAAAGAACACCTTTAGCTTATGAGAATTTAAGAGAAGAGGACGCCTTATTTAGTGAGTTTATTTGGGAAGAAATTGATGGCAGAGAAAAAATTAACCGACCTTTTATATACCAAGCATATGATGATGACGGTGACCAACGTTTTTTCGCTCTATTGTTAAGGTCCATTGAAAAAGACGGGGTAGTCCCTTTTTCTGCTGAAGGTGGAGATGATCGTTTTACCAAACCATTAAGTGTGGACGAAGTGAATGCAATGTTAAAAGGAAGTTTAGATACCCAGTTGGTGCAAAATATTAATAATCCCAATGTATTTGATACCAGTATTATATACAATACCAAACTAGCGCCTAATCCGGATTCTATTTATACTTTCAGATTAAAAGAGCAGTTCATTTTTGATAATAGAACTAGCAGAATGTATTGCAGAATTATTGGAATTGCACCTGTAGCTACCATTGTCATTAATAATAAACCTATTAAGCGTACCTTATTTTGGATCTACTATCCAGAATTAAGAGCAACGCTAGCGAAGAATGAAGTATATAATCCTAAAAATATTTCTAATAGAATTACTTGGGAAGAACTGTTTGAAAGCAGGTACTTCAATGGTTATGTTGTAAAGTCTACGCTAGATAATTACAATGATAAGATGTTGAATGCTTTGTATAAAGACCCAAATAAAAGATTGTTAGAAGGAGATAAGATTAGACAAAGAATCTTCGATTACGAGCAAGACAGATGGGTGTATTAATATGGGTGTATTCGTCCTAGGTATTCTAATTACTTGAGTCCTCTGTTTTTTCAAAAGCGGCTTTTAATATTTTAGCCTTACTAGGTCCTATAATTTCTGATAGCAATTCCAGCTTGGCTTCCTTTATTTTCTGTACCGATTTAAAATAAATCAATAATAAATCTTTGGTTTTAGGTCCAATACCTTCAATTTGGTCCAAGCTATTTTCAAGCGCTCCTTTAGACCTCTTACTTCTATGAAACTGTATACCAAAGCGGTGTACTTCATCTCTTATATTCCTAATGAGTCGGTGTGCATCGGACTGCCAGTTTAATTTCATAGAGTCCTTATCGCCTACAAAGAAAATTTCTTCTAAATTTTTAGCAAGTCCAACGGTGGTGACCTGCTGTTGAATACCCAACTCCGTTAAAGCCTCAATAGCTGCATTTAACTGACCCTTACCGCCATCTATAATTATCAATTGAGGAAGTGCCTGCTGTTTTGCTAGTACCGATTTATACCTTCTATACACCGATTCCTTCATGCTGGCAAAATCATTAATACCCACCACTGTTTTAATATTAAACTTACGGTAGTCCGATTTACTAGGCTGTCCATTTTTAAAACAAACCATGGCCGATACAGGGAAGGCGCCTTGTATATTGGAGTTATCAAAACATTCAATATGCACAGGCATAGCACCTAAATGTAGTTGGTTTCTAAGTTCTTGTAAAACGCTATCATCCTTGATAGGGTTCACTTGTACTAGCTTTTGTTTATATTCCCAATCCTTTAAAGCGTAGTCGGCATTTTTTTGAGACAGGGCTAAAAGTTGTTCTTTATCTCCTTGTAAGGGAATAGTATATTTTACACCTGGTATTGTATCTTCTAATTCAATAGGTAAAATAATTTCTTTGGCATCAGAGCTAAGATTTGTTCTAAAATAATGAATCGCAAAAGACAATATAGTTTCTTTATTTTCTTCAAGCGGAACAGTTAAAGGCAAGATATGTGTTTGAATAATTCTACCTTCTTGCACCATTAAATAACTTACATAGGCCTGGTCTTCTTTGTGTGTAATACTAAAAACATCCATGGGGTGTTGATGCTTTGTATACACTACAGATTTTGTTTGGTAGCTTTCTAGCTCTTCTATTTTTCTTTTGGTAAATCCTGCTTTTTCAAATTGCATCGCTGCGGCCTGCTCTTGCATTTTGGTTTGCAATGTTTGAATAACAGGTTTGATATTGCCTTTTAATAAATTTTGTACCTGCTCTATCGATTCATTATAATTAGTTTCTGACTGAAAATTTTGACAAGGCCCCAAACAGTTGCCAATATGATATTCTAAACAAACTTTAAACTTACCAAGTTCAATATTTTTTTTAGTGAGCGGTAGGGTGCAGGTTCTTAAGGGAATGGTTCTTTTAATATGATTCATTAATTCTCTTACCGCAAGTGGGTGCGTAAAAGGGCCTATATAAGTAGAGCCATCTTTTATTTTTCTTCTTGTAATATACACCCTAGGAAAGGACTCATTTTTTATAATAATATAAGGGTAGGTTTTATCATCCTTTAAATTAATATTATACTTGGGCTGATAATTTTTAATGAGTTCATTTTCGAGAATAAAGGCATCGTGTTCAGAGTTTACAATAGTAAATTGGATATCCTTAATTTTTTCAACCAGTTCAATTGTTTTTTGATTTTCTTGATTAGAAAAGAAATAGGAGCTTACCCTTTTTCTTAGGTCTTTCGCCTTGCCTACATATAATAAAGCGCCCTTTCCATCAAAATATTGATAGATCCCCGGTTCATGGGGAATACTTGACTGAATTTCCTTAAACTGCTCTTTTTCCATATTAGCCGCTGTGATCGAAAAAATACTTTCTAATTTGCCATTCTTCTTTCTCCAATTTGTTGTCTCCACATGGCATAGTACAAGCCCTTCTCTGATAATAATGAATCGTGTGTTCCTTTTTCTATCACTTGACCTTTCTCTAATACATAAATTCTAGTCGCATGAATAATGGTAGATAACCTATGCGCAATCATAATGGTAATTTGTTCTCTTTCAGCCGAGAGTTGTCTAATGGTATCTGTGATAGATTCTTCTGTAATACTATCTAAAGAAGAGGTGGCTTCATCAAATATCAATAAATGTGGGTGTCTTAATAAGGCTCTGGCTATAGATAATCTTTGTTTTTCCCCACCACTTAATTTTAAACCGCCTTCTCCAATTAAAGTAGCCAATCCATTTCCACCCTTGTCTAAAATATTGGAACAGCTAGCCTTGGTAAGTGCCACTAACATATCTTCTTCTGTAGCATTTGGTGCCACAAAGGCTAAGTTTTCTTTAATAGTACCTGCAAATAATTGTGTGTCCTGGGTAACAAAACTAATTTGATTGCGAAGCCCAGTCATATCTATATTATTTGAATTCACATCGTTGACTAAAATTTGCCCCTCTTGTGGCTGATATAATCCTACTAATAATTTAACCAAGGTACTTTTACCCGCCCCTGAAGGTCCCACAAAGGCAACGGTTTCGCCCTTCTTGGCTTCAAAACTAATATTATCAATGGCTTTAAAATTAGCCGTTTGATGTTGAAAGCCAACTTGGTTGAATGCTAAGTGTTGAATATCTCCAATAGCGGTAGGGTTGCTAGGTGTTTGGTCGATAGGCTTTTTCATCAAGGCGTCGAAATTATTTAAAGAAGCTTCAGTTTCTCTATAACTTAAAATAATACTTCCAATTTCTTGAAGCGGTCCAAATATAAAAAAGCTATAAAACTGCAAAGAGATTAACTGACCTACCGTTAATATTTCTTTGAAGATGAGCCACATTAAAGTAAAAGTAATCACCTGTCTTAAAAAGTTCACCATGGTGCCTTGGATAAAACTTAAGGAGCGAACATTTTTTACTTTTTTTAATTCGAGTGCTAAAATTTTATAAGTATTATTATTTAATCTTTGAATTTCTTGTGTGGTTAACCCCAAACTTTTAATTAATTCAATATTGCGTAAGCTTTCAGTGGTGGTACCTGCTAAAGAAGTGGTTTCTTTCACAATGGTTTTTTGAATCACTTTAATTTGCTTACTTAACAAATTGGTAACATAGGCAATCAAGCTTGCACCTCCAATGTAAATAGGTATAATGGACCAATGTAATCTGGTGGCATAAATAGAAACAAAGATGACACTTACAATGATGCCAAATAATACATTCACGACATAGCTAATAAACTTTTCACAATCGGCTCTTGCCTTGGTTAAGATAGAAAGAGTTTCTCCACTTCTTTGGTCTTCAAAAGCTTGATAGGGAAGTTGCATCGAATGCTTTAAGCCATCGGTAAACAAGGCGGCACCAAATTTTTGAATAATTACATTCACTGTATAGTCTTGGAAAGCCTTTGCTATCCTACTTACCATGGCAGTGCCTACTAATAACAATAACATATTGCTAACGCCCCATAAAAAATCGGACTGTGTTCTGTGTTTACCTGCTGCATCCACCATTGGGTTTTTGGCAAATTCATCAATTAGTTTACCAAAAATCATGGGGTCGAATAAAGAAAAGGTTTGGTTAATTGCTGCTAATATAAAGGCTAGTAAAACAAGGCCTTTAAAGGGTTTAATATATTGGAATAAAATCTTCATAATGGGCTATCTATTAAGTGGACAAAGGTAATAAATATAGGTGGCTTTTAGCCAAAAGGCGGGCTTATCCACCTGCTGTTGAAAACTGTAACAGCTAGTTAGAGTGGCTTTCAAATCTATTATAGTAGATTAGAGTAGTCAATTCGTTATCAAAATCAATACCTTACCCAGTTCAAATGACCCTATAATATTCATCTTATAATATTGTTACTATGTTATGGAGAAAATTCAATGGAGAAAAAATAGTACTTCCTATTAAAGAGGCTGTGAAGCAAGCCATCATTGCCGAGTCTGAAAAGAAGACAAAATTAAAAGTATGTATTGGTACAGATAGTCAAGTAAAAGCCAATGTTACAGAATTTGCTACAGTGATTGTTTTTTTAAGAGAACATAATGGAGGTTTTATGTATATCCATAATGATAAGAGCACGCAGAAATATCATTTGAAAGAAAGAATGCTCATGGAAGTAGCTAAAAGTATTGAAATTGCTTATGAGTTATGTGATCTTTTTATTGAACATCATATTGAAATGGAAGTGCATGCCGACATTAACACGAATCCGCAATTTAAAAGTAATGACGCTTTAAAAGAAGCCATGGGTTATATATTAGGAATGGGTTTTGCTTTTAAGGCAAAACCAGAAGCCTTTGCAAGCAGCTGTTGTGCAGATAAAGCAGTAAATTAAAAATTGAATTTATAAACAGTGCTAACGACCTTCGGCGTCTAGTTTATTGTATTGATCAATACAGGCTATTACCTCATCCACACCTGTTCTTTTCTCAGCACTGGTTACAAAGCCTTGAGGTAAAAAAGGAAGTATTTCATTCAGTGCATCAAAAAATGATTTTACATTTCTTGCCACCACACCTGGTTTCTCTTTATCTGACTT
This sequence comes from Sediminibacterium sp., assembly GCA_040380795.1. Taxonomy (GTDB): domain Bacteria; phylum Bacteroidota; class Bacteroidia; order Chitinophagales; family Chitinophagaceae; genus Sediminibacterium. The sequence goes on from JBEIIN010000026.1 coordinate 9,395, forward strand.
AGTGAATATAAGAGTGAAGGGAATTTCCCATTTGAATAATTGTTCTACAAATTCTAAATCAATTTTTTGAGGAGCATGTCTACTATCAATTAAAACAAATACACGATTTAAGTTTTCTCTCTTTCTTAAATAGTTTTCTATCATTTGTTCCCATCTTCTTCTGCTGCTTTGCGATACTTTCGCAAAGCCATAGCCAGGTAAATCTACTATATACCATTTGTCTTGCTTGCCTTTAGCGACACTATTGCTTGTAATTTCAAAGTGGTTGATTAATTGTGTTTTTCCTGGCGTGCCCGAAGTCTTGGCTAAATTCTTTTGTGAACAAAGTGCATTAATAATGGAGGACTTACCTACATTGCTTCTTCCAATAAAGGCATATTCTGGCGCTTTCAATGAAGGGCATTGATCAAAACTAGGGCTTGAAATTAAATAAGTTGCTTTTACAATTTTCATACTTAAGAAACCTTATTTAGTAGCGGCTTGTGTTTGGGTGGGTTTCTTTAAAATAAGACTGTCAGCAGGGTAAGTAGCTTTTAATGTATCCATAATATTTTGACACCATTTAGTTAAAGTCTCTTTTTCTGCTTCTGTTAATTTTGCTTCTGTATGAATGATCGTGTAAGAAGGTAGTGGCATTTCACCTTCTTTGATTTGCTCAATCACTTCTTCTAATTTATGATTTTGCTTGGCTAATCTATAATTTGCAAATTCATTGAAATTAAAATGGCGCTTACCATCATTCACATGGTCTGCTAACCAAAAGCTAATTGGCTGAATGGTTGCGTAAAAAGGGTATTTTGTATTGTTGGTATGACAGTCTGCACAAGCTTTATCAACAATAACTCTTACGCTATCAGGCATTGGGTACAAAGTAGAGATGTCTTTTGTAATGTCTGCTGAATTATTTTTTTCAGGGCGAATAAATTGAATGGCTACTAATATAACAAGTAGTCCAATGAGTATTTTCTTTATCATAATATTGTTTTTTAAGCTTTTTCTAATTTAATAAGACTTTGACAATTTTTTCTTTGTTAAGTTTAACAATATAGTGCTTCTTATTTTGCTAATCTATGACTTGGGTATTTATTAAAGATAATATTTATTAATAGTTTTCTTAAATTAATACATTTCCGGTCATTTCCTTAGGTATTTCTAGGCCCATCACTTTTAAAATAGTAGGGGCTAGATCACCTAACTTACCTGGTTTTATAGTGCCTTTCCAGTCTTTGTCTAAAATAAAAAAGGGTACTAAATTAAGTGTATGCGCTGTGTTCGGGCTACCATCTTCATTAATCATGTAATCGGCATTGCCATGATCTGCGGTTAAAAAAATTGTATAACCATTCTCTATACCAGCAGTTACAATTTTTTCAACGCAGGCATCTACCGTTTCCACCGCCTTCATCACCGCTGAAAATACACCGGTATGTCCAACCATATCGGCATTGGCAAAATTTAAGCAAACAAAATCGGGGTTACCTGCTTTAATTTCTGGTAATAATTTTTCGGTTAATTCAACAGCGCTCATTTCTGGTTGCAAATCATAGGTAGCTACTTTAGGAGAAGGAGCCATAATTCTTGTTTCACCTTCAAAAGGTAATTCTCTGCCACCACTAAAGAAAAAAGTGACATGCGGATACTTTTCAGTCTCTGCAATTCTAATTTGTTTTTTATGATGTTTTGCTAAAACCTCACCCAATGTATTTTGCAAATTATCATTTTCAAAAATGATATTTACTTTTTGAAAGGTCTCGTCATATTTAGTAATGGTGGTATAATGCAAATTCAATTTCTTCATTCCAAAGTCTGGAAAATCTTTCTGGCTAAGTACTTCCGTAATTTCTCTACAACGATCGGTTCTAAAATTAAAACAAAGCACTGCATCACCCTCTTTAATAGTAGCAATAGTTGCGCCGTTTTCGGTTAAGACAGTAGGTTTTATAAATTCATCTGTAATATTATTAGCATAGTTTGCTTTAAGGACATCTATAGCAGCATTGGCTGTTGGTCCTTCTGCTTTAACGAGTGTATCATAAGCTAGTTGAACTCTTTCCCATCTTTTATCTCTATCCATGGCATAATACCTACCACTTACTGTCGCAATTTTTCCTGCTGAATTTTTTAAATGATTTTCAAGGTCTTCTATAAAGCCTAATCCACTTTTAGGATCGGTATCTCTTCCGTCGGTAAAGGCATGAATATAAACAGCGCTCAAACCCTTGGTTTTACATAAATCACAAATCGCTTTCAAGTGACTGGTATGAGAATGCACGCCACCATCACTTACCAAGCCTAATAAGTGTAAAGGTTTATTATTTTGTTTGGCATAATCGATGCTTGCTAATAAAGTAGGATTGCTCGCTAATTCACCTGTTTTAATGGCTACATTAATTCTTTGTAATTCTTGGTATACAATACGCCCAGCCCCTAAATTTAAATGGCCTACTTCGCTATTGCCCATTTGACCCTCCGGAAGGCCCACCGCTTCGCCACAAGTAACCAGTGTAGCATTAGGATAGTGCTTATACAAGCTAGTTACAAAGGGTACTTTTGCTTGTTGAATAGCATCGGAGGCAGGTACCAGCCCAAGACCCCAACCATCCATGATCACCAACATTACTTTTTTTGACATAATGCTTCCTTTATTTTAGCCTTAACTTTGTTTTTATTAATTTGTACCACAAAGTTTCAAAATACTAGGCAGACTACAAACTTTATACTGTTATAATACCTAAAAAATGAGTAAAAAAGGCAAATCAAATACAACTAGTCAAAATAGTTCCCCTTTAGTGTATAGCACTAATCCTGATTACATGCTGCCAAAGGAAGAAGAGTCAGTAATTACTTTAGTGCCAGCAGATCAGTTACTGCGCGTTATTTTAGAGACCAAACACAGAGCTGGAAAAACAGTGACCATTGTATATGGTTTTGAAGGCTCAGTAGATGCGATGAATGATTTAGGCAAGGCCTTGAAAAATCATTGTGGTACAGGGGGCTCGGTGAAGGATGGAGAAATTATTATCCAAGGCGATCACCGTCAAAAAATATTTCAATATCTAAAGCAGAAGGGATACGCAAAGGCGAAGCTCTAATTATAAAATACTAGTAGGAAATCTCTATTAGTAAATTTCTAGTAGTAAATCTCTAGATTTAATCTTGTTTTTAATTCCTGCACCAAAGGATACTGCGCTGCAATACGTTCGTATTTTTGTTTGCTATTCAAACTTAAATGTAAAGGCACATCCTCTTTTTCACTTGCGGCTACTAGTATACTAAATTGAATGGCACGATTATGGAAATGCTCCCATACTCTTTCTAACACATTCATACGTTCTTGCTCCACAAATTTTTGTGCCGTTAAAGCAGGAACCGTAATGGTAAAATGCGTTTCGTTTTCGATATCTAGTTGCGCTAATTTAAAAGTACTAGCGGCTGAATGTTTTAAAGCGGTTTCTAAAGTAAGGGTGAAATCATCCCAACATTTTTTTAATTCATCCATATTAAGCGGGATAGAATCGATGACTTCTTCAATCTTGTACTTCTCTCCGTATTTATTTTGAAGTACAGCGAGTAAATTTTTATTGCTGCCTTTCTGTGTAGGCTCTGCACCAGGTATATTGCTAGATGCAGTATTAATAGCAGAATCACTAACACCAAAAAAAGCAAGAGATGAACTAGCATTAGAAGAATTAGTGGTAGTAGCAGTGGCAGATGAAGCGCTTGAACTTGAAGTAGAACTAGTTTTAGCGGCAGCTGGTTTTACAACAGATGGCTGTTCTATAATTAATTTGGCCTCCTTAGTGACTACTGAATTACTTAAGGGAATAATTTTCTTTAATCGAATAGGGTAGTGACTATCAACTAGTTTTTTTTTTACAACTTGGCTATCCTCCATGCTTAGTTCAATAGCTTGTTGTAAAAAATTGAGTTTAATAA
>JBEIIN010000027.1:0-13325 GCA_040380795.1 Sediminibacterium sp.
TCTTCTAATCCTGCATTGAGTGAAGAAAAACAACAAGAATGTAAAGATGCAGGCAAGGCCATTCGATTATTATTAGAACGCGATATAAAACCTAAAGATATTATGACGCGCAAAGCATTTGAAAATGCAGTAGCGGTAATAATGGTATTAGGAGGAAGCACCAATGCAGTATTACATATGATTGCCATGGCGAAGAGTGTGGGTGTGTCTTTCACACAAGACGACTTTCAAGCCATTAGTGATAAAATTCCAGTACTTGCCGATTTCAAACCATCAGGAAAATATTTAATGCAAGACTTACATAAGTATGGAGGCGTGCCTGCTGTTATGAAATATATGTTATCACTTGGTTGGATACATGGAGACTGTTTAACGGTGACTGGAAAAACCATGGCAGAAAATTTAGCAGCTGCACCCGATTTAGATTTTATAAAACAAGATATCATTCATCCGAAAGAAAATCCTATTAAAGCAACAGGACATTTACAAATATTATACGGGAATTTAGCTACAGGTGGAAGTGTTGCAAAAATTTCTGGAAAGGAAGGCGATGTATTTGAAGGACCAGCGCGAGTATTTGATGGAGAAGAGTCTTTGATTGAAGGTATCAATTCTGGAAAAATAAAAAAGGGTGATGTAGTAGTTATAAAAAATGTTGGACCTGTTGGAGCCCCTGGTATGCCTGAAATGTTAAAACCCACTTCCGCCATTATTGGTGCGGGTTTGGGCAAGTCGGTAGCCTTAATTACCGATGGACGTTTTAGTGGTGGCACCCATGGTTTTGTAGTGGGACATATTACGCCAGAGTCTTATAAAGGAGGATTGATTGGACTAGTGGAAGACAATGATATCATTGAATTAAATGTACCTAACAGAAAAATGACATTGAAAGTAGATGAAGCCACTATTGCCAAAAGAAGAGCTGCCTATGTGCAACCTGCTTTAAAAGCAACGAATGGTATTTTATGGAAATATGCACAATTAGTAAAAGACGCAAGTGAAGGTTGTGTGACCGATCAGAAGTAAATAAAAATTATACAGTGTATGATTTTTATTTAGTGATGAAAGAGATAAAGTAAAATAAATTTTGAGACTATGGCAACGAAAAAATTAACAGGAGCGCAGGCAGTTTTAGAAGCTTGTATTGCAGAGGGAGCCGAAACTATATTCGGTTATCCAGGTGGCGCTATTATGCCTATCTATGATGCGCTCTATGATTACAACGATAAACTAAAACATATTTTAGTAAGACATGAACAAGGTGGAATACATGCTGGACAAGGCTATGCGCGTACCTCCGGAAAAGCAGGTGTGGTATTTGCAACTAGCGGACCAGGTGCAACTAACTTAGTGACAGGTTTAGCCGATGCCATGATTGATAGCACGCCACTTGTTTGTATTACAGGACAAGTGTTCGCCCATTTATTAGGAACCGACGCTTTTCAAGAAACAGATATTATTAATATTACCATGCCGGTTACTAAATGGAATTATCAAGTGACTGATGCATCAGAAATTCCAGGCATATTAGCCAAGGCATTTTATTTAGCAAGAAGTGGAAGGCCAGGTCCAGTACTCATAGATATTACCAAGAATGCACAAATACAATCTTTTGATTATGAAGGATACACGCCATGCAATCATATAAGAAGCTACAGACCTAAACCCGTTATTCGTAAAAACTTTATTGACGAAGCCGTTGCTTTAATTAATAATGCTAAAAAACCTTTAGTCATTTTTGGACAAGGGGTAATTTTAGGGAAGGCAGAAAAAGAATTTAAAAAGTTTATAGAAAAGTCGGGTATGCCCGCAGCCTGGACCATATTGGGTTTGAGCGCACTTCCTACCGATCATCCACAGAATGTAGGTATGTTGGGTATGCATGGAAATTATGGCCCAAATGTATTAACGAATGAGTGTGATGTACTTATCGCAGTAGGTATGCGCTTCGATGACCGTGTTACGGGAAGATTAGATAAATACGCAAAGCAAGCCAAGGTTATTCATTTAGATATTGACCCTTCAGAAATAGATAAAAATGTAAAAGCCCATGTAGGTGTTTGGGGCGATTGTAAAGAAACACTTCCATTACTTACTTTAGGTATTCAAGAAAAAGATAGATCAGAATGGTTAAAAGTTTTTGCAGACTATACACAACAAGAATATGATCAATGTATCAAAGAGGAAATTTATCCTAGCACCGATGAAATGACCATGGGTGAAGTGATAAGAATTGTAAATGAAACAACCAAAGGAAATGCAGTGGTGGTAACGGATGTAGGTCAACATCAAATGGTGGCTTGCAGATACGCTAAGTTTAATGAAACAAGATCGAATGTAACATCGGGTGGACTAGGTACCATGGGCTTTGCTTTACCTGCAGCCATTGGAGCCAAGTTTGGTGCATTGGATAGAACAGTCATTGCAGTGATTGGAGATGGTGGTATACAAATGACTATTCAAGAATTAGGTACCATTATGCAAACAGGCGTGGACGTTAAAATAATGATTTTAAATAATCAGTTCTTAGGTATGGTGCGTCAGTGGCAGCAACTATTTAATGACAAGCGTTATTCTTTTGTAGATATTCAAAGCCCCGACTATGTAATGGTAGCCAAGGCTTATGGCATTGAAGGTGCGAAAGTAGAGCAGCGCAAAGACTTAGTGAAAGCCATTGAAACTATGCTTGCACATAAGGGTTCTTATTTATTAGAAGTCATGGTGGGCAAGGAAAACAATGTATTTCCGATGGTACCACAGGGTTGTAGCGTAAGTGAAATAAGACTGAAGTAGAATATTTTAAAAGTTAAGTTGAAAATATAGAACTCATAAATTAAAGATCTCATAATATGGAAACAAATACTGAAAAACAAGAATACACCATTACGGTGTATACCGAAAACCAAGTAGGGTTGTTAAATCGTATTGCTATTATTTTTTCTAGAAGAAAAATTAATATCGCAAGTTTAAATACATCCCCTTCTGAAATTGACGGCATACACCGTTTCACGATTGTAGTAATGGAGTCGCGAGATGTGGTGACGAAAATTGTTAGACAAATTGAAAAGCAAGTGGAAGTATTAAAAGCTTATTTTAATACCAATGATGAAATTGTTTGGCAGGAGCTTGCACTCTATAAAGTATTGTCGGAAGAAATTACAGAGAAAGTAAAAGTAGAAAGATTATTAAGAGAGTACGGCGCGCGTGCAGTAGCTATTAGAAAAGATTTCATTGTCTTTGAAACAACAGGACATAGAGAAGAGACCAATAAATTAATGAAAGCCTTGGAGCCCATTGGACTAGTGGAGTTTGTGCGTAGCGCAAGAGTGGCTATTATAAAGGAAAGTAGCGGTTTTCATGAAAAATTAAAAGACTTTGAAAATAGAGAGCCAAGCGAGGATGTCATAGAAAATGAATACCTAGGTAAAAGAGAAACAGTATTTACAATGTAAACTTTTTAAAACAATAAATTAATTAAACAAAAAATCTAAACAAATATTAAAATGGCAAAGTTAAATTTCGGAGGAACAGAAGAGAATGTTGTAACGCGTGAAGAATTCCCATTGGAAAAAGCACAAGAGGTTTTAAAAAATGAAACCATCGCGGTTATTGGCTATGGCGTTCAAGGTCCAGGTCAAGCATTGAACCAAAAAGAAAATGGCATCAATGTTATTATTGGACAAAGAAAAAATTCAAAAAGTTGGGATAAAGCCATTGCCGATGGTTTTGTACCAGGCACTAGTTTATTTGAAATAGAAGAAGCCTTAGAAAAAGGAACTATTATTTGTTATTTATTAAGTGATGCTGCACAAATAGCGATGTGGCCAACCGTTAAAAAACATTTAACCCCAGGCAAGGCCTTGTATTTTTCTCATGGCTTTGGTATTACATTCAATGAGCAAACAGGTATTATACCTCCAGCCGATGTGGATGTATTCTTAGTAGCGCCTAAAGGTTCTGGAACTTCTTTAAGAAGAATGTTCTTACAAGGCCGCGGCTTAAATAGCAGTTATGCCATCTTCCAAGATGCTACAGGAAAGGCTTGGGACAGAGTTATTGCCCTAGGTATTGCCATTGGATCGGGTTATTTATTCGAGACTAACTTTAAAAAAGAGGTTTTTTCTGATTTAACTGGGGAAAGAGGCACATTAATGGGCGCAATTCAAGGTATCTTTGCAGCCCAATATGAAGTATTGCGTAAAAACGGACATAGCCCTTCTGAGTCATTCAATGAAACAGTGGAAGAATTAACACAATCATTAATGCCACTTGTTGCAGAAAACGGAATGGATTGGATGTATGCCAACTGTTCAACCACTGCACAAAGAGGTGCTTTGGATTGGTGGAAGAAATTCCGCGATGCGACTATGCCAGTTTTTACAGATTTATACAATAGTGTGGCAACAGGAAAAGAATCGGCTCGTTCTATTGACTTAAATAGTAAGGCTGATTACCGTGAGAAATTAGAAGTGGAATTAGCTGAATTACACAATAGTGAAATGTGGCAAGCGGGAAAAACTGTAAGAAGTTTAAGACCAGAGAATCAACCAGGTAAATAGTTCTTTAGAATTATTTAGAAAGGATAAAATAGAAAAGTGATAAAGTATGAGTGAAGCAAAGAAAACAAATAAACCTACACTGGATATCGAGGCTGCAGTCAAAAGATTAAAGCCGGTGGTAACACATACCCCGCTTCAGTTCAATGCAAATTTGTCTCGTAAGTATGGGTGTAATGTTTATTTTAAAAGAGAAGACTTACAAATTGTACGTTCTTATAAATTAAGAGGTGCGTACAATATGATGAGTCAGCTCTCTAAAGAAGTATTGGCAAAAGGCGTAGTCTGTGCTAGTGCAGGTAATCACGCACAGGGCTTTTCATATAGTTGTAAAAAACTAGGTGTCTGCGGTGTTGTATTTATGCCTATTCCCTCACCGCAACAAAAAGTAAACCAAACTAAAATGTTTGGTGAAGATTTTGTAAAAGTAATTTTAGTAGGCGATACTTTTGACGATACAGCAGTGGCTGCGAAAGCTTATACTTTAGAACACGGAATGACATTTATTCCTCCCTTTGATCATGTTTCTATTATTGAAGGTCAGGCTACAGTGGGTGTTGAAATTTTAGACGATATTAAAACGTTTACCCAGGATCCTATTGATTATTTATTTGTACCCGTGGGTGGCGGCGGATTAAGCGCCGGCGTGGGCACTTATTTTAAAGAGCATTCACCAAGTACTAAAATAATTGGATTAGAACCAGAAGGGGCACCTAGTATGTTCTGGGCTTTAAAATCGGGAGCGCCTGTTGAATTAGAAAACATAGACAAGTTTGTAGATGGCGCATCTGTAAAAAGAGTGGGTGATGTCACTTTCTCTTTTTGTAAAGATGCTTTAGACGATATGCATTTAGTACCAGAAGGGAAAATTTGTACTACTATTTTACAAATGTATAATGAGGAAGCCATTGTGGTAGAACCTGCAGGTGCTATGTCTGTAGCGGCTTTGGATCATTATGCCGATCAAATTAAAGGCAAGACCATTGTATGTATTGTAAGTGGGGGTAATAATGATATTGCACGCATGCAAGAAATTAAAGAACGCTCTTTAACCTATGAAGGATTAAAGCATTATTTTTTAATTCGCTTTGCACAAAGACCAGGCTCTTTAAAAGAGTTTGTCAATAAAGTACTAGGCCCTTATGATGATATCACAAGGTTTGAATACATACAAAAACACAATAAGGAAGCGGGTCCAGCTCTACTGGGAATAGAATTAAGAACCAAGGCCGATCATACTACCCTTATTGAGAATATGAAGAAGTATCAAATTAATTATGATGAAATAAATAAGGACGATAATATTTACGGTTATTTAATTTAGAAAAAATAAAAAGGGTTATGCAGGTTTTAAAGTTTGGAGGAAGTTCGGTAGGAAGTGCAGAGGCTATCAATCAAATGATAGCTATTGTAATTACTAGTATACCAAAGGAAAAGACCATTGTAGTGGTTTCTGCGATGAGTGGTGTCACGGATCAATTAATCATGCTAGCACAAACGGCTGCACAAGGAAATGAGGCATATAAAACTATTATTCAAAATATTGAGCAAAAGCATTTAGATACAGTTCGTGCATTACTTCCTATTCAACAACAAAGTGGTACTTTAAGTTTGGTCAAGCAACTTATTAATGAATTAGAAACCAATTGTGAAGGTTTATTTATGCTAAAGGAATTATCTATGCGCATGCAGGATAAAATTATTAGTTATGGAGAAATTTTATCAAGTAAAATAATTTCAGCCACCTTTGAATCTAAGGGTATAAAACAAAAATGGATTGATTCTAGAGATTTAATCAAAACCAATTCTAATTATTTTAATGCAGCAGTGGATAAGCCTTTAACCTATAGCACTATTGCAAAATATTTAGCAGCTCCAGGTAATACATTCGATTTATATGTAGCGCCTGGTTATGTAGCCTCAGATGTGGAAGGCAATACCACAACGCTTGGTAGAGGGGGTTCCGATTACACAGCTGCCATTTATGCAGCAGCCACTGATGCTAGAGCACTTGAAATATGGACAGATGTAAGTGGTTTGATGACAGCCGATCCACGCATCGTTCAAAATGCTAAAGAGATTCCTGAAATTTCTTATCAAGAGGCTATGGAGTTATCGCATTTTGGGGCGAAAGTAATTTATCCTCCGACCATACAACCGGTGATGCATAAAAATATACCCGTATGGATAAAAAACACTTTTGAACCTAACCATATTGGCACCATTATTAAAAATGAATCACCAGCCGATAAAAGTTTTATCAGAGGCATTTCTAGTATCAATGATATATGTTTATTATGCCTAGAAGGTAGTGGCATGGTGGGTATACCAGGTTTTTCTAAAAGATTATTCGTAACGCTTGCCAAAAATCAAATCAATATTATTTTAATCACACAAAGTTCTTCAGAGCATTCTATTTGTGTGGGAGTGAATATACAAGATGCGCATATTGCTAAAATAGCTGTAGACGCCGAGTTTGAGCAAGAAATAAATACACATATAGTAGAGCCCTTAATGGTAGAAAAAGAAGTTTCTATTATAGCCTTGGTGGGCGAGCAGATGAAAAGCCATCCCGGGGTTAGTGGAAAAATGTTTGGCGTACTGGGTAGAAATGGTATTAATGTAAGAGCCATTGCACAAGGTTCGTCTGAAAAAAATATTTCAGCGGTTATTGCAACACAGGATGTACGCAAGGCCATTAACGTACTTCATGAAGAATTTTTTGAAACTTCTTATAAGCAGGTGAATGTCTATGTAGCGGGGGCGGGTAATGTAGGGAGTAAATTAATTGACCAAATAAAAAAGCAAGTACCTTATTTACAAGCAACATTGCGTTTACAAATTAATATTGTAGGTATTGCCAATAGTAAAAAGCAATTAATTAATGCAGAGGGCATTGACTTATCCAATTGGCGTGAACAATTAGCTAAAGCTCCTGCAGGAGATATTACTCAATATGTAAACACTATTCTTGAAAACAATTTACGTAATAGTATATTTGTTGATGTGACTGCGCATCAAACAGTTTCTGATGTTTATATGCAATTATTAAGTAAGGCAGTTTCCATTGTAGCTTGTAATAAAATTGCCTGCTCCTCTCCTTATGAGCATTATTCAAAATTAAAGTCATTAGCTAGAGAATTCAATGCAGCCTTCTTATTTGAAACCAATGTGGGAGCGAGTTTGCCCATTATTGGCACTTTAAACGATTTAATTAGAAGTGGAGACAATATCAATAGAATTGAAGCAGTCTTATCGGGCACTTTAAATTATGTATTTAATAATTACGATGGCAGTATACCTTTTTCAAAAATAGTAAGACAGGCGCAGGTAGAAGGTTATACCGAGCCCGATCCAAGACTAGATTTAGGCGGCACCGATGTAATGCGTAAAATTATGATACTAGCTAGAGAAGCAGGGCATAAAATTGAAATGACCGATATAGCTAATGAAAGTTTTTTACCTGCTAGTTGTTTTAATGGTTCTGTAGAAGATTTTTATGCAGAGATGGAAAAGCAAGAAGCACATTTCAAAAAATTATATGAAGCAGCTGCTGCTAAAAATTGCAAGTTAAAATTTGTAGCAAGTTTCAGTATTGCAGAGGATGGAAAAGGGACAGCTAAAGTGGGGCTTCAACATATTGAACCCAGCTCGGATTTTTATCATTTATATGGTAAGGATAATTTAGTCTTATTTTATTCCATGCGCTATCCAGAACTACCATTAGTAGTGAAGGGTGCAGGTGCAGGGTCCGATGTAACAGCGTCGGGGGTATTTGCCGATATTATTAGAGCTGCAAGAGTTTAATAAAGAGTATCTAAACTAATAGGTACCATATTTAAAATAGATCATTAAAGAGTGTAGTTTTTTATTAAAGTACTTTTATATAAAATAGATATACAAGATGTTTTCAGAAAATCAATGGATAAAAATAAAAGCCCCCGCTACCGTAGCGAATATGGTTTGCGGTTTTGATATTTTGGGCTTTGCTGTAAATAGTCCATATGATGAAATGGAAATGAGGTGGATGCCTCGCGCTGATAACGAACCTAGCATTACAATAATTAATATTGATAATTATAATTTACCCACCGACCCTGAAAAGAATGTGGCAGGTGCGGCCCTAATTGCTTTTTTAGAAGAGTATGAAGAAAAGCAAAATAACAGCAACGCTCCTAAAATTAAATTCGAAGTAAAAATTAATAAGCTTATAAAACCCGGTAGTGGCGTGGGTTCTAGCGCAGCTAGTTCAGCTGGCGCGGTGGTAGGGGCCAATTATTTAGTAGGTAATATTTTCTCTAAAGATGATTTAGTGCGCTTTGCGATGAATGGTGAAAAAATAGCATCGGGCGTAAAGCATGCCGATAATATTGCACCTTGTATTTTTGGAGGGGTTACCTTGGTGAGATCTATTTTTCCTCTAGAAATTATTGCACTGCCTTCGCCCAGTTTGCATGTAACTATTGTGCATCCACAAATTGAAGTTAGAACCTCTGATGCAAGAAGTATATTAAGACAACAGGTTTTATTGAAAGATGCCATTAAGCAATGGGGTAATATAGCAGGACTAGTTGCAGGATTAATGAAATCGGATTATGATTTAATTGGTAGGTCTTTAGAAGATGTAATTATAGAGCCCGTTCGCTCTATACTAATACCAGGCTTTGACGATTTAAAATTAGCTTGTAAAAATGCAGGAGCTTTAGGTGGTGGCATTTCAGGATCAGGTCCATCTATTTTTATGCTTAGTAAAACCAAAGAAATAGCCATAGCGGTTGAAAAAGAAATGAAACAGTTATATGATGGTATTAGTCTTCCGCATCATACTTATGTAACTAGTATTAACCAAACTGGGGTGGAGATAATCGCTTAGTTTGAAAAGATAAAATTTCATATGCAATATTATAGTTTAGGAAAAAATTCCCCGAATGTAGATTTTAGAACGGCTGCCATTACAGGGCAGGCGCCTGATAAGGGATTGTATTTTCCTACAACCATTCCTAAATTTACTGCAGCGCAAATAGAAAGGTTTAAAACATTAGATAAAGCGTCACTTGCATTTGAAGTCATGAAGCCCTATGTGGGCGGTACTATTGACGATGCTTCTTTAAAAGATATATGTGGAGAAACTATAAACTTCGATTTTCCATTAGTACCTATTACAGAAAATATTTTATCCTTTGAATTATTTCACGGTCCTACTTTAGCCTTTAAAGATGTAGGCGCAAGATTTATGAGTAGGTGTTTGGGTTATTTTTCGAAAGAGAAAAAAGCGAGTGATAGAAATTTGAATCTAACAAAATCTTCAAATGATAACCTAACTAATAAACCTACTACTGTACTAGTTGCTACTAGTGGAGATACAGGAGGTGCAGTGGCCAATGGGTTTTTAGGTGTGGAGGGTGTGAACGTAATTATATTATATCCAAAAGGCAAAGTAAGTCCCATACAAGAATTACAATTAACTACTTGCGGCCAAAATATTACAGCACTTGAAGTGGAAGGAAGCTTTGACGATTGTCAAGCCATCGTGAAAGAAGCATTTATGGATTTGAATTTAAACGAGCAATATAATTTAACCTCCGCTAATTCAATAAATGTAGCCCGTTGGTTACCTCAACAATTATATTATTTCTTTGCATGGCAACAATGGATTGCTAAATACCAAGATGCGCAGGGGAATTACCCCGCTATGAATATTGTAGTACCTAGTGGCAACTTTGGTAATATTTGTGCAGGCATGATGGCAAAGGCAAGTGGTTTACCCTTGGGCCATTTTGTAGCAGCATGTAATGCCAACGATGTAGTGACAAGATATTTAGCTACTGAAAGGTATGATATACATAAATCAGTTGCTACGGTGTCTAATGCTATGGATGTAGGCAACCCAAGTAATTTTGTGCGTATACTTGAAATACTAGAAAATAATTACCCTGCTTTAACTAAGGCTTTATCAAGCTTTAGTATTGATGATACTATAACTAAGGCCACTATTACTAGCGTATACAAAAACAATAAATATATCCTGGACCCGCATGGGGCAGTAGCCTTTGCTGCAGCAGAGATTTACTTAGCCAGTTTAGAAAAGAATAATATAAGTTCAGATACGCAAAGCAATACGAATAGTTTTAGCGCTATCATATTAGAAACAGCACATCCAGTAAAGTTTCCAGATGTAGTGGAAGAAGCCATAGGTCATACCATTGCAATACCCGATTCCGTGAAATTTTTATTAGATAAGAAAAAGGTATCTACCCCTTTAGCAGCTAATTATACAGCCTTTAAAAATTGGATCTTGGCTGAATAATTATTTCTTAATTACTAATTTTTCAGTAGTTCTTCTTACTTTTTTAGCGTTCACTAAATAATCGTTGGCAGCATCACGGAAACCTAAGGTTAAAGCCACAGTGCTATGTAAGCCCAATGCTTTTAATCCTAATATTTCATCTACTGCATCAGGTGCAAAACCTTCCATAGGCGTAGCATCTATTTCTTCTGCAGCAGCAGCTACTAAACTAAAACCTAATGCAAGGTAAGCTTGCTTATCTGCCCATACTCTTGCTTGCTCAGGCGTCTTGTTTTTGAATGAACCATTAATGGCACCTGAAAAATCTTTTAAAGTATCTACTGCTACCCCTCTTTGATCAGCAATTTCTTGCATGTATTCAGCAATTTCTTTTTCAGATATAGTATTCCAAGCTGCAAAAACAATAACAACCGACCCGTCCACTACTTGTGATTGATTGTAAAATGCTGGTTGTAATTTTTTTCTTGTCTCTTCATCTTCTACTACAATAATAGAATAAGGCGTTAAACCAAAACCACTAGGTGCTAAGCGCGTTGCTTCAATAATAGTTTCTAATTTTTCAGCAGGAATCTTAGTTCCGTTCATTTTCTTAACAGCATAACGCCATTGTAATGCCTCTAATAATTTCATCGTATTTATGTATTTCGTTGTTTAAACATCAAAAATAGGTATTTCTGACCTAATTCCAAATTAATTCTTTGTGAATCAATCTATTATCTAAACAGCAATTCTGCTAAAAGGTTCAAAATCAAGGGTATAATAGTAGGTATAATTTTATTGCCTTAACTTTAATCTATTCAAAAGCCTATATTTTCATTCTTTTGAATTCAACAATGCTATATCAAAAAACCATAAGACAAATTTTAGCAGTAGTGATGCTACTGGTCTTTGCGTTTAGCATTACCTCACAAAAGACCATTCATGATTTAGTAGCCAAACATAGCGATAAGGTTAAATGTGATGTACATAAGAATTTACCTATTGAGCAAATTGAAAATTCAAGCATACATTGTTCGCACGATAATTTAGTGGCTACTTCACCCTTTGTCGAATTTAATTTCACCATTGCATTAGAGCAACCCGTTTTAAATATTGCTACTAATACCCACTTACTTAATTTTTATTTCTATAATAATAATTATTCTTTAGACTCTCGCGGACCCCCTGCTATTATTTGTTAGAAAAGTAATTGACTTATGTTTAAGTTGATTGCTTATGCATCAAACTATTTTAGAATAGTAGATGTAAATCTTCTTTGAATAACAAATAATCATCATCATGAAAAGATATTTATATACTGTACTCTTAATGAGTATAGGATTGGTTTTTACAAGTGCTACATTGGCGCAACAATACACCTTAACAGGAAAAGTCTTTGATAAAGCCACCGGTAAAATTTTACCTGGTGCAAGTGTGTATCTTCCAGAAATAAAAAAAGGTGGCATCGCCAATAAAGAGGGTGTCTTCATTATCAATATAGAAAAAGGATCGCATGTATTGGAAATTAGTTATGTTGGCTATGCGACAGATGTAGAAAACATCAAGCTGCAAAATAATGTAGAGCAAAATTTTTATTTAAATAGTTCGGTATTAGAAGGAGGCAATGTCATTGTAACTAGTTTTTTAAGAGCTACTTCTACAAGAAGAACGCCAACTCCAGTGACCATTGTTAAAAAAGAGGAATTATTCCGTGGCGTGTCTAGTAATTTAATAGACGCCTTATCCAAAGTGCCGGGGGTATCACAAATTTCAACTGGTCCTGCCATCTCAAAGCCAGTTATTCGTGGACTAGGTTACAACCGTGTGGTGGTAATGAATGATGGTATTAGACAAGAGGGACAACAATGGGGAGATGAGCATGGTATTGAAATTGACGAATACAATGTGAGTAGAACAGAAGTATTGAAAGTGCCTGCCTCCTTGATTTACGGGTCGGACGCCTTAGCGGGTGTGATTAATATTATATCCAATGTGCCAGTAAGCGAGGGGGTGATGAAAGGAAATGTATTTTCTAATTATCAATCGAATAATCGTTTGATGGGTAGTCACTTTGACCTTGCAGGTAATAATAAAGGGTTTATATGGGGGATTAATTATAGTGCAAAAAATGCAGGTGATTATAAAAACAAATTCGATGGCAATGTTTTTAATTCCAGATTTTTAGAACGTAACGGTGGTGGCTATATTGGTATTGAAAAAAACTGGGGCTATTCACAATTGTCTTTTAGTAATTTTTATCAAAACCTAGGCGTGGTAGAAGGGGATCGTGATGCAGAGGGTAAGTTTATTATGTTGAAAGATGTAGGTGGTATAGCAGAAGAAGTAGTTGTAGACGCTGCCGAGGAAAAATGGTTTACACCGCGCGTACCCATGCAAAAAATTGAACACACCAAATACACATTGGATAATAATATTAAAATTGGTAATGACCGATTGAAAGCCACTTTTGGTTTACAACAAAA
>JBEIIN010000028.1:0-13316 GCA_040380795.1 Sediminibacterium sp.
ATCAGGGGCATTGTCTATGCCTTGTTCAAGGGCAGCCGCTGCTTTATCATACATTTCCATCTGATAATAGCCATAGGCCAGCTGTTCATTTAAAAAGGGGTATAGTCTTTTAGGAAAAATGGCATCTGCTGCTAATAGTTGTAATAAGCTAATACCCTCGTTCCATTCTTCTTTTTCAATATAATTTCTTGCCTGCCAAATCATACTTTCATTGCGTACATTTAAATTTTCGAAAAATCGATTATTCTCTGCTGTGGCAATACTAAATTTACCTTTGGTATTTCTTAGATTACTTCCAATAGGTAAATCCATTCCATCTTCTTTATCATCGAAAGAGTAGTTTATAAATTGCAGTATACTGCCGGCTGTATCAAAGTCTTTATGAAATAAATAAGCCTTGGCCAAAAGTAAATAAGCGTCATCTACCCAATTGCTTCTTAAATCGTGTAGTACAATATTGGCATTACATCTGTAAATAATGGAATCGATACTATTTTTTGCGATGGTACTTAAATCGTAATCATAAAAACTAATTAAGGTAGTATAGTCATCGACATATTCATTCCTAGCTTTTAAAATATTTCCATTCAACTCTTCTTCTGCATTAAATAAAAAATTAAACTGAGATACTGTATTTTGATAAGCTCTTCTGCCTAAAGTATATTTTGTATTGAGCAGGCGTTCATAGGGCAGGGGTTTTTCAATTTCCTGAGGGATTACTTTACCTACAATTTTATTGGCCTTATCATTTGCAGCCCCTTTTAATTTATTGACCGTATTAAAAATAAAATCGGTTGTTTTTTTTTGAGTGCTATCTAAAATGCTATTGGCTTTTTTGATAAGCTTACTATTATTAATATCTAGTAGAGACCTACTTGTATCTGTTTTTTGCGCTGGGCTGTCTTGTGTTTTTTTAATACTGCTTTGCGCATTCGCTTGTATGCAAAATTGGCTAAGGATGCAGATGGCCCAAAACCAATTCGTAGAAAATTTATAAGGGGCTTTTTTATGCTGCATAAATGGGTCAAAATCGCCTTAAAAATACATTTATTTCCTATTATTCTCTTAAAAAAATGGAATAGGTTGTATCTTTAACAAGCACACTACTTTATGCCAAAACTAGACATCAATAATACCTTCAAAAGAACCAGTAATACTTACCGATTAGTGGTCATGAACGACGACACTTATGATGAAGTATTAGCATTTAGATTGTCTAGAAAATCGGTCTATATTGGCTTCAGCATTAGTTTTATTTTACTTGTTGGTTTAACCATTGCTTTAATTGCTTTTACGCCCCTTAAATATTATATCCCAGGTTATGGCACCAAAGAAAGTAGAACAGCTTTGCAACTATTAAAAATCAGAACCGATTCCTTAGAACAGTCCATTCATTATAAAGAACAATATCTAGAAGGTATAAAAAAAGTATTATCTGAAGGTAATCCTAAACAACTAGACACTTTGCCTTTGGTATTACCAGAAAGCAAACAATCTTTTGATTAATGGCATCTCCCACTTCCCATAATAAAAACAAGGAGAATCCGGCGAATAGCTTGGCCAAATATGCAGGTCTAGGAATGCAAATTATAGTTGGTTTATTAATTAGCTTGTATTTAGGAAAGAAGTTGGATACTTATTTTATTTGGCATAATAGAGCTGCCTGGATTTTACCCTCATTATTCATTTTATTTACACTAGTCATGGTAGTGAGAGACACACAGAAAAAATAATAACCATCAACTATTAATACTATTACTATAAAATATACTTTATGTTTTTAAAACAGAATCTAACCGCCTTTTTATTATTTATAATTGTTTTGGTGGCAGGGCAGACTATCATATTCAATGGCTTTTATGTGCCTGTTAAAATTAATTTTATCCTAACGGTGAATATGATGTTGTTTGCGATGGTTTATTTAAATTACATAAGACTACAAAGAGTAGATAAGAACAACCCTAATGCCTTAATTAGATCCGTGATATTGGGCACGCTATTTAAACTAATTGTATTTGCAGGAGCTGCTTTAACCTATGCTAAGCAGGCTAAAGAACCAGTGGGGTATCCAACTTTATTGGCTAGCATGGCTTTGTACTTGGTCTATACCTGGCTTGAAATTAAAGAAGTAGTAAGTAAAAAATAATCATCTATTCTTAATTCATTATTATTTTGGCAAAAGTTGAACATCCTTTACATGCTTTAAATTCGTATTTACCTGATGGGGCTTTTGAGCCGGTGGTTCAACTTATTAATCATTATAAAGTTCATTTAACTGTTACTAGAGAAAGAAAATCGGTATTAGGCGATTACAGACATGCTGTCCTAGGAGCCAATCATAAAATAACGGTGAATGGGAATTTAAATAAGTATGAATTTCTGATTACTTTATTACATGAGCTGGCGCATTTACTTTGTTTTGAACAATATAGAAATAGGGTGGAGGCACATGGAAAAGAATGGAAAGTAATTTATGGGCAATTATTAGCTCAGTTTATTCAGTTAGCAATATTTCCAGAAGATATTCGCAAGAGTTTACAAAAAACTTTACTAAACCCCGCTGCCACTGCCAATGGGGAAACAGCTTTATTGTTAGTATTGAGAAAGTATAATCCAGTGCAAAAAGAAGGAGTGGTGACACTCGCGCATGTTGCAGATGGCACATTGTTTATAGAGACAAAAGGCAGGACTTTCAGAAAAATAAAACTAAGACGCAAACGTATTGAATGTATTGAAGTAGCTACAGGAAATATTTATTTATTCAGCGCCCTTACAGAAGTAAAAATAGTGTAAACAAAAATCATAAGAGTATAATTCAAAGCCCATAAATTATTAAATTTGGGCTGAAGAATTATAAACATTAGAGAGAATTTTTACTTTTTTATATTTATTAAAAAAAGAAAAAAATTCTAAGCGACTGCCTTTTTTACCAAGGCTGCTGCCTCGCTTAATTGAATAGCAGATTGTACTTTCAATCCACTCTCATCTATTAGTTTCTTCGCTTCTAATGCATTGGTTCCTTGTAAACGAACAATGATAGGGATATTAATATTGCCTAAGTGATTAAAGGCTTCAATCACACCCGCTGCAACACGGTCGCAACGAACAATACCTCCGAATATATTAATAAGAATAGCTTTTACATTGGGGTCTTTTAGGATAATTCTGAATCCAGCCTCCACTGTTTGTGCGTTTGCAGAACCACCTACATCTAAGAAGTTGGCGGGCTCGCCACCACTTAATTTAATCATATCCATAGTTGCCATCGCTAAGCCAGCTCCATTCACCATACAACCCACATTACCATCTAATTTCACAAAGTTTAAATTGTATTCACCAGCTTCTACTTCAGTAGGATCTTCTTCAGATACATCGCGCATTGCTAATAAATCGGGATGACGCATTAAGGCGCTATCGTCAATATTCATTTTACAATCCACTGCAATAATTCTGTCGTCAGAAGTTTTGAATAAAGGGTTAATCTCTAACATACCGCAATCTAAACCTACATAGGCATTGTATAAATTCGTTACAAATTTTACACAATTTTTTAATGCATCGCCACTTAAACCTAAGTTAAAAGCAATTTTTCTTGCTTGGAAACCTTGCAAGCCACCGCCTGGGTGTATCCACTCTTTAAATATTTTTTCAGGTGTGTTATGTGCTACTTCTTCAATATCCATTCCACCTTCTGTGCTATACATTACTACATTCATGCCTTTTGCACGATCTAATAATATAGATAAGTAAAATTCTTTAGTAGGTTGAGGACCTTCATAATAAACATCTTGTGCTATTAAAATTTTAGAAACTAATTTACCAGCTTCGCCAGTTTGAATAGTCACTAAAGTGCCTCCTAAGATATTCTTTGCAAATGTTTCAATATCGCTTGCAGATTTACCTACAGCTACACCTCTTTGTTCAGTGCCTACAATTTTTCCTTTACCACGACCACCTGCATGAATTTGTGCTTTAACGACAGCAAATTTGTTCTTGGTTTCAGTGGCAATTTTATTGTAAGCTGCAACTGCGGCTTCCACTGTTTCAACAGCTACCCCTTCTTGAACGGGTACATTGTACTTCTTAAGTAGTTCCTTGGCTTGGTATTCGTGCAAATTCATAGTAAATAAATTTTGGCGAAGATAATAGATTATAGGCAATGATTATCCTTAAAAATATATTTTGTTGTTTAAACATTGAATTATATCTTTACTTGCTGAAAATTCCTATTTAGGATGTATTTTAGTGGTCTCATTTTTAAAAATTAAACAAAAATTCATATATGAAAAAAATCATGTTCTCTTTAGCAGTGATCGCAGCGTCGATTTCATTGTTTTCATTTGCACCTAAAACGAAAAATGCAGATGTAGTAAATTTTAAAGTTACAGCTCAAAAAAGCAAGGTAGACTTTACGGGTTCTAAAAAAAGTGATTACCATACAGGTTATTTCCCTATCAAATCTGGCGCTGTTCAAGTAAATGGCGGTAAGTTGGTAGGAGGTAATTTTGTAATTGATATCGCTGGTTTAAAAGTTACAGATGCTGGCGGTGGTGAGAAATTACAAGGTCATTTATCTTCAGCCGATTTCTTTGATATTGCAAAAGTAGGATTCGGTGAAGCTAGCTTTACGATTAATTCTGTAGAATACACTAAAGCAGACAGAGCTACTATTAAAGGAGACTTAAATTTAAAAGGTATTAAAGCACCAGTTACTTTTTCTGCAGTAATCAGAAATGCAGATGACAAAGGTTTCTTCGCTGAAGCATTTATGCCATTCGATAGAACTCTTTTCGGTATCAACTATGGTGTTGGAATGATTGATTCTGAAGTTCAATTAGCTATTCATATTTACGGTACTAAATAATTCGCTGCTAAGCATTATTTATAACTTTAATAAGATATAAAAAAAGCCCTCCGAAATTCGGGGGCTTTTTTTTGTGAAAAGATTTTTTTAAAAAAATATAAAAATATTATTACTTAGTCTAATAATTATTAAATGGAATAACGTTCTTTCAATACATGTAAATGATGCAGGGCATGACCAAAAATAATAAAGCTCAATGCATTTACAGACATAGGGTTTCCGCTAGCAATACCTTTTTGTTTTAAGTCTTCTTCCGTAAAAGAATTAAATAAATAATTAGTGGACTGTCTTACTATTTTCCATTCTGCAATCATCTCTTTCCAGTTACGATGCGCCGCTGTAGCGTTTTTAGCATATGCATTTTCATCAAATCCAGGAAGAGAAATAGTTTCTTTTCTGGCAAAGGCTAAAGCTCTGTAGGCAAAAATTCTTTCTGTATCAATAACATGCTGAAACATTTGCTTAATTGTCCATTTATCTTCAGCATAAGCGTAATTTATTTTCTCTAAAGGAATGGCATTCCAAGATTCAATAATGCGTTCGTTGTATTGTTGAACTAATATCGAATAATCTTTACCACTTGTATAGTTAATATAAGTTTGATAAAAAGGGGCGTACTCTGTTGCACTGGGTCTGGGCATATTTTGTTTTTATTAGGTATATATTAGTTTGTGTTTTTACAAATCGAATTGTATGCCTTGCGCTAATGGTAAATGATTGCTCCAGTTAATAGTATTGGTTTGCCTACGCATATAAGCTTTCCAAGCATCAGATCCACTTTCTCTTCCACCACCTGTTTCTTTTTCACCACCAAAAGCGCCACCAATTTCTGCACCGCTGGTTCCAATATTTACATTGGCAATGCCGCAATCACTTCCGCTTTGTGATAAAAATAATTCAGACTCTCTCATATGTAAAGTCATGATGGCAGAAGACAATCCCTGAGGTCCTCCGTTTTGAATGGCAATCGCTTCTTCTAATTTGGAATATTTCATTACATATAAAATGGGCGCAAATGTTTCATGTTGTACAATGGCATAATGGGGTAGTGCTTCAGCAATACAAGGTTTTACGTAACATCCACTTTCATATCCTTTGCCTTCTAATACGCCACCTTCTACTAAAAATTTACCACCTTCTTTTTTACAAGCTTCAATAGAACTCAAATACATTTTTACAGCTTCTTTGTCAATTAATGGGCCCATATGATTTTTTGAATCTAAAGGATCTCCAATTTTAATTTGTCCATAAGCCTTGGTTAATTTAGCCACAAAACTATCATATACTTTTTCATGTATAATTAAACGGCGCGTACTCGTACATCTTTGTCCAGCAGTACCAACGGCTCCAAATACAGCACCAATTAAAGACATATCTAAATCGGCATGTTCTGAAATTATAATCGCATTATTGCCTCCTAATTCTAAAATAGTTTTTCCTAAACGCGCTGCAACCGCAGCATTTAATAATTTACCCATTCTAGTAGATCCGGTTGCAGACACTAAAGGAATGCGCGTGTCTTTTGACATCCATTCACCCACTTCTCGTCCTCCTTGAATTAAATTATTAACGCCTTCTGGTACATTATTTTCTTTAAATACTTTGGCAATAATATTTTGAATGGCATTGCCACATAAAGGTGTTTTCTCACTTGGCTTCCAAACGGTGACATTACCACATACCCAGGCAAGTGCAGCATTCCAGCTCCAAACAGCTACTGGAAAATTGAAGGCTGTAATAATACCCACAATACCTAAAGGATGCCATTGTTCATACATTCTATGCGAAGGTCTTTCGCTATGCATGGTAAGCCCGTATAATTGTCTTGATAATCCTACGGCAAAATCGCAGATATCTATCATCTCTTGTACTTCACCTAAACCTTCTTGTAAACTTTTTCCCATTTCATAACTTACCAACTGACCTAATGCCTGTTTTTCTTTTCTCAAGGCATCACCCATTTGACGAACTACTTCGCCTCTCTTAGGTGCTGGCCAATTTCTCCATTCTAAAAATGCAGCCTGCGCTGTTTTAATAATTTTTTCATATGCTTCTTGATCTGTACTTATAACGGTTCCAATTTCTTTATTGTCAACAGGAGAAGAAGAAACGATCATTTCGCCTTTACTAGTTTGCCACACTGTGCCTGTTGAACTTCCTTCGTTTTTCTTTTGTAATTGAAGTTGTTGTAAAAATTCCATAGTTGTATAATTTATAAATTAACCTTTCATTTTTTCTATAAGACTGGTCGTTGAAAAACCCTCTACAATGGGGTTGATAATAACTTTACCGCCATTCGCTATTACTTCTTTGCCACCCACCACTTGCTCAATTGAATAATCGCCACCTTTTACAATTACATCGGGTAGTAATGCCTTTATTAATTCAATTGGCGTTTCTTCTTCAAAAATAACCACTGCATCAACCACAATTAAATGGGCAAGCACTATAGCCCTGCTTTCTGTACTATTAATGGGGCGGCTAGGACCTTTTAATTTTCGAACACTTGCATCGCTGTTTAATCCTACTATTAAATAATCGGCTTCCCCCGCTGCCTGCGTTAATGAAAATAAATGACCCGGATGTAAAATATCAAAACAGCCATTGGTAAAAGATACTTTCTTGCCTGTTACTCTTAATGCAGCCATGATCGTTTTGGCGGTTGCAATAGTCATTATTTTTTTTTCAATAGACGCTCCCGTTTTCATCTTAAATTTTTTGCTTGTTGAATAATGGAAGTGCAATTAATGCAATGCCTCCTAAAACTAAAATAATTATGAATTGTGAAAACCATTGCAAAGTGCCATTGGCTAATCCTAAAGTATAATCCACTCCATTTAGTTCTAATACTTTTGCCATAAAATAGGCATAAGCCCCAATACCGCCTGGCGTTATAATCATACCAATACTTGCAAAGGCTAAACAGCTAATAGCAGTTTGAAAAGAACTTTCGGTACCCTCTGTTGCATATAAGCCCACATAAGTGGCTAGCAAATACAAAAACCAAATAGCGAAAGAGTATAAGAAAAATAAATTATGTTTTTTTAATTTGGTCGCACTTATCACGCCTTCCCAAACACCTGCAATAATTTTTTTAATAGCAAGTATTGCATTTTGCATTTTTGATTTGAAAAATAAAAGGGCTGCAATGGCAGCAAGTAGGATGACTGCTAAAATGATATAAGTAGTTTGATTGCTGCTGCTTGCATCTCCTGCCGCTTTTCCATAGGATTTAAATTGATTCCATCCGGCTTCCACCACACTGAATTGAAGGGTAAGCGCTAGTAAAAAAATAATACCTAGACTAATGACATCAAAGGCCCTTTCTGCAACAATGGTACCTACAATTTTTTCAGCGGGCACTTTCTCATATTTTGAAAGTAGGGTACACTTTAAAACCTCTCCTAATCTTGGGACAGCTAAATTGGCCAAATAGCCTATTAAAACCGCTAAAAAAGTATTGATAATGGAGGGCTTATATCCCAGCGGTTCCGTAATTAAACGCCATCTTAAAGCACGCACTAAATGAGAGAGTCCAAGAATGAGTCCAACAGGGAAAATGATCCATAATTTAGACTTTTGTAAGGCAATGGTAAATTTGTCCCATTCTTGAGGGGGGATTTGATGTAAACTCCACCAAATCAATAAAATGCCTATGAAAAAGAAGAAGGCTATTTTAATAAATTTACTCATGGGTAATGCTGTTAAACAATTCTCTGCAATTTACGACCAATTGTCTACAAATGAAGGGGGGAGAGTGTATTTATTAGTCTTTTTTGTTGTTTCTTAAAGTCCTTACAATTACGTACCTTCGCACACTCAAACATAGATTTGAGTTAAACCAAAAGGAATGTCTGAAAAAAAAAGAATCTTATATATCGCCACAGAAATGTCGCCCTATTTAGAGCTGACCGAATTTGCTGAGGTAATTAATAAGCTCGCCATAAAAAGCAACGACAGTGGATTAGAAGTTCGTTGTATTATGCCTCGTTTTGGAGTGATTAATGAAAGAAGACACCGTTTACATGAAGTGGTGAGACTTTCTGGAATTAATGTTCAATTAGACGGAGATGACTATCCCTTACAAATTAAAGTGGCCTCTTTACCGAATGCCCGTTTACAAGTATACTTTTTAGAAAACGAAGACTTTTTCAAGCGCAAGCAAATTTTTCATGATGAAACTGAAAAATGGTTTGATGACAATGCATTGAGAACTATTTTCTTCTGTAGAGGTGCTTTGGAAACAGTGAAAAAATTTGGATGGCCTCCAGATATTATTCATTGTAGTGGTTGGATGACTGGTTTAATCCCAGCCTATATTAAACATGCCTATAAAAAAGAGCCTGTTTTCTCTAATGCTAAAGTGGTATACACGATTGGTCAAAATACATTTGAAGAAAAGTTCAATAAAGATTTATTAACAAAGGCAATTATCAATACTAATATTAAAGACAAAGATTTAGAACCTTTCAAGGATTTAAATAATGCTGCTTTATTTAGAGGTGGTGCTACTTATGCTGATGCTATTACTTTTGGATCTGATATAATTGATAAAAAATTAGTATCAGAATTTTCTGCTGTTAAAGGAAAAAAAGTGGTTCCTTTTAACGGATGGGACTCCGATTTAACAGAGTATTTAGATTTATACAACGAACTTGCATCTAAGTAAAGACAAATTAAATTCATGGTATCAAATAATACAATAAGAATATTTTTTATATCTCTTTTTTCAACGCTGCTTTTTTCGGCTTGTACTAGAATTGAAACTTCGGAATTAGGTCTTGGTTTACTTCCTTCAATGGATGCTTATAATACAAAAGATACCATACTTGATGTAATGACAGAGACTTTGGATAGGGCAGATTCAATGAGGGTCTATCCAACAGACGATCACGTACTTGGCAATATCACCAACGATCCTATTTTTGGAACCACGAATGCTTCTATGTATTTTCAAGTGAAGCCTAGTTTTTTTCCATTTTTTATTGCAGGTAGTAAAGATAGTTTAGTCGTAGACTCGGCTGTTTTAATTTTATCCTATAAAGGTTTTTATGGAGATACCTCCAAGCCTGTAAAAGTTTCATTAAAAAGAATTAGTGCAGCTACACCTTTAGCTCCCCTTAAATTATATGCCTCTAATTATCCTGAATTATACAATTTTAAAACTGATCAAAATTTAGGAGAGACTACTGTCGACTTTGCCAAATTAAATGATTCATTGTATACACGATTTGAGGCTTCTAGAAGAACTATTCGTATTAAATTGTCTAAAAGTTTTGCTACTCAATTTTTAAAAGAATTTGATTCTAGTAATGCATATAGAAGTGACACAACTTTGCGCGCTTATTTTCCTGGTTTTGCTTTGACAGCAGATGAGTCTGCTAATAAAAATGTATTACTTAAAATTAATTTAACAGATACCAATACTAAATTGGCGCTTTATTATAATACCAATGCAACTGGTACAAGAGATACAGCTGTGGTTAAATTTAATTTTAGTATTTATAATAATGGGGATGTGAATTTTATAAAGCGTAATAGAGCAGGCGCTGAAATTGCTAAGCACATGGATAAAGTGGCCAATGATTCATTGGTCTATGTGCAAACTAGTCCAGGTACCATGGTCAAGGTTAATATACCAGGGTTGAAGAATTTTGCGAATAAAATTATTCACCGTGCTGAATTAATTGCAGAACAGGTACCCAATGCTGCCGGAGCAGGCAGCTTAGAATCTCAATTATTGCCTCCTAGGTATTTATTCTTAGGAACCTACGATTCTGTTTCAAAGACTTTTGGCAATGTGCCTAACGATTTTCAAGGCACCACCAGTGCTAGCACATTTTTGCAGTTTGGAGGTGACTTACTATATAAATCTATTGATGGCTATGATAATGTAGCTTCTTATAATTTTAATATAAGTAGATATGTGCAAGGGGTTATCTCCAGAAAAGAAACCGTATTCGATTTAAGAATCATCGCACCTGTGAATGACTCCATTACTTTAGTACCCCCGTATCCTTATAATAAAGAAGCCCCTATAAAGGACTATCTAACCACGGCAATTGGTAACCAAGCCGCTATTGGACGTGTTGTTTTAGGGGGTGGAAGTAGAAAGAAGTTTAGAATGAGGGTTCGTATCTATTATTCTGATATACTATAGAACAATTTATTACTTTAATTAATATATTTGCACCTTAAATACTAATCTATGCCATATTTATTTACATCAGAAAGCGTTTCTGAAGGACATCCAGACAAAGTAGCCGATCAAATTTCTGACGCCTTAATCGATAACTTTTTAGCATTTGACCCACAGTCAAAAGTAGCTTGTGAAACTTTAGTAACTACCGGACAAGTTTTTTTAGCAGGTGAAGTAAAATCTAAAGCTTATTTAGATGTACAAACTATTGCAAGAAACGTCATCAAGAAAATTGGTTACACGAAGAGTGAATATATGTTTGAAGCAGATAGCTGCGGTGTATTATCTGCTATTCACGAACAATCTGCCGATATTAACCAAGGGGTAGATAGAAAGAAAAAAGAAGAGCAAGGTGCTGGTGACCAAGGTATGATGTTTGGTTATGCTACCAATGAAACAGATGACTATATGCCACTAGCTTTAGACTTAGCGCATAAAATTCTAATTGAATTAGCTGCTTTAAGAAGAGAGAACAAGGCCATTAAATATTTACGTCCCGATGCAAAGTCTCAAGTAACCCTTGAGTACAACGATAAAAATCAACCAGTAAGAATTGATGCTATAGTAGTATCAACTCAACACGACGATTTTGATGCAGAAGCGAAAATGTTAGCGAAAATTAAAAAAGACATCGTTGAAATTTTAATTCCGCGTGTAAAAGCAAAGTATAAGAAATACGCTAAGTTGTTTAACAACGACATTAAGTATCATATTAACCCAACGGGTAAATTTGTAATTGGTGGTCCACATGGTGACACTGGTTTAACAGGCCGTAAAATTATCGTAGATACTTACGGTGGTAAAGGTGCTCACGGTGGTGGAGCCTTCTCTGGTAAAGATCCTAGTAAGGTAGACCGTTCTGCTGCTTATGCAACACGTCACATTGCGAAGAACTTAGTAGCTGCTGGTCTAGCGAGTGAGGTATTAGTGCAAGTTTCTTACGCGATTGGTGTAGCGAAACCTACTTCTATTAACGTAAACACTTACGGTACTGCTAAAGTAAAATTAAACGATGGTCAAATTGGTAAATTAGTAGAATCAATATTTGATTTACGTCCTTACTTTATCGAGCAAAGATTAAAGTTAAGAACACCTATGTATAGTGAAACTGCTGCTTACGGACATATGGGTCGTAAGAACGAGACAGTGACTAAAACATTTACTACACCCGATGGTAAATCAAAGACTATGAAAGTAGAATTATTTACTTGGGAGAAATTAGATTATGTAGCGAAAGTGAAAAAAGCTTTCGGTTTAAAATAATGCTTTGATGAATTTTAAGAGCCCTCCCGATTTTTCAGGAGGGCTTTTTATTTAGATATAGACAAAGTAGATTTGAATCATAGAAACTTGATTAATACAAATTTTATGGAGCAAGAAAAAAATCCCTGGAAAACCATTAGCGGTAAATTAGTATATGATAATCCTTGGATTAACCTAACTGAATACGAAGTAATAACCCCTGCAGGTACACCGGGTATTTATGGAAAAGTACATTTTAAAAATATTGCCATTGGCGTTATTGTCATAGATGAAAACGGAGATACTTATTTAGTAGGTCAATTCCGCTTTCCTTTAAATGAATACAGTTGGGAAATTCCTGAAGGGGGTTGTCCTGAAGGAACCAATCATTTAGAGGCTGCTAAAAGAGAATTAAAAGAAGAGACAGGTTTTGAAGCAAAGACTTGGACAGAAATTTTACGCATGCATGTTTCTAATTCAGTATCTGATGAATATGCGGTGGTCTATGTAGCCCAAGACTTAATAGCCGGAGAACCGGAACCGGAAGACACAGAAAAATTAGCTGTTCAAAAAATGCCTTTTAGTCAGGCTTTACAGTGGGTAATGGAAGGAAAAATTACCGATTCTATTACAGTAGCTGCCATTTTGAAATGGAATGCGATGCAATCAAAAATCGATTAACTTTGACACTATGGAGGAAAGACAATCAAGACCAGATAGACCCTATAAGCCAAGACCCAAATTTAATGCAGATCGTGGTCCCGTAACTGAGCGTAAATTTATTATTGGTCGTCAGCCATTAATAGAGGCTTTTGAGTCGGGTATCAATATTGAAAAAATACTCATTCAAAAAAATGCACAAGGCGAGGGTTTAAGTGAAATTAAAAATGCAGCTAGAGAAAAAAGTATTCCTATTCAATTAGTTCCTATTGAAAAATTAAATGGAATGTCTAAGGCGAATCACCAAGGGGTAATTGCCTATATCTCAAAAGTAAAATATTTAGAATTACA
>JBEIIN010000029.1:0-13050 GCA_040380795.1 Sediminibacterium sp.
GGTGAATTTATCATTTCAAATGAAAAAATATTATATGAAGTTATACAGAGAATAAATGAAACCCTCTAAAGAAATAGAAGAGTTAAAAATAAGTCTTACCAAGGTAGAAGTGATGGCTAATACAGCAATCACAGCAGCGAAAATCCAAGTGCCTTTTTCAAGCACATCTGTTGTTTGCTTAACGCCCATGAAATTATTGCTAAGGCCACCTACATTCGCATTTAAACCGCCACCCTTTGGATTTTGAATTAAGACCATAAATCCAAGGCCTAAGCAAGCCACAATAATCAATATTAAATAAATTGTAATCATTTCTTTTGTTTTAATTGTTCTATTCTAGACGCAAAATAAACGGATTTTTCAGGAAAAATAAAACTTAATTTAGAATAGATGTCGATGGCTTTACGCTTATTGCCTTGTTTTAGCCATATTTCAGCCATGGCTTCAGTGATAACATCGGCCGTGGTATTGGCTTTTTCGGCTATTGCGGCTATTTCCTTTTCGTTTTCCTCCGCCATTTCCTCCATCACAGGGATGCCCTCTTTTTGCTTTAAAACCTTTAACCAGGCGGTAAAACTCCTTAATTGTTGGGTGAATTTGTCCTGAGGAACCTTGGAAAGGTCAATTTCAATACCCTGGGCAGCAAAATAGTCGGCTTTTGCGGCCATGGCTATTTCTGCCTCGTAGGCTAATTCTATGGTTTCAATAGGCTCCTTAAATTGAGCAAATTGTTCTGAGATAAGGGAAGTTACTTTATCGTCTAAGGGAGCTGCAATAGTATCTTCCTCTTGGTTTTGTAAAATCTGGTGTAAATGCAAAGCAGTAGGAAAGTAGCTTGTTGTTTTTTTTACTTGTTCTTGAAATAAAGGGGAGCCTACTAATGCATATTTTTTTGCTAATAGATATTGTAAGCTAGCACTATAAGGATGTGTCTGTACCCACTTTTCTAAGTCAGCGGTTTCAATAGATTCTAAACTACCATGACCAGTCCATTGAGCTAATATTTTATTATAAAGGGCTGAAGGCATGCTTACCAGTTTGAAAAAATTTGATTAAAGATATCGTCTGTAATATTTCTAAGGATGTCTTCCATCAGTTGTCCTTCTGCTTGATTTAAAGTGAGTGTAGCAGAAAAATCAAAATTTCTAGTGACATCAAATTCTTGTTCTTTGTTATCCAAAGTCTTTTTTAAGACCACATGTACGGTTACTGTTAATCGGTTGGTACTTGCTTGCTGTGCACTCACACCCACTGTTTGAGAAGGATCGTAATTGGTAATAGTTGCAAATATTTGATAATGCGCATCGTCGTTATTGGTTCTAGTTAACTTCGTTTGATTCATTATTTTTTGCATCAACTTATCGGTAAGCAGGGGAGCCAATTGCGGATTTACATACCTCGCTTTATTTTCTACAAAACCTATTTTAATGGTCTTGACATTTTCTGGAATGACGGCATCTCTGAAACTATAAATACCACAGCCGCTAATAAGAGTTGCGCAAAGAGTTATGGGTAAAATAAATTTTAAAAGTTTGTACTTTAATATATTCTTGCTCTTTAATATACGCTTGCTCATTAAAATAATATTGTTATACTTATTCTTCAATGTTGTATTCTTTAATTTTTCTATACAATGTTCTTTCACTAATACCCAAGTCGGTAGAAGCGTCTTTTCTTCGGCCTCTATGCTTCTTAAGCGCCTTTAAAATTAGTTCTTTTTCCTTATCCATTATATTCAAAGATTCATCCACCTCGTAATGGCTATTGGATTCATTGTCTATAATAATTGGTTGGGGGTGATTCAAGTGAACAGTAGGCTGTGGGTTCGCTGAAGAAACATGCGCAGGGCTGCTAGGCATAATATCTTCTTTTAATTCATTGATTAAAGACTCTTTATTAAAATTAGCAGACTGTCCAGCAATAGATGGGTTTTGTAAAATTTCTAAAAACATTTTCTTCAATTCATTCACATCCTTTTTCATATCAAAGAAAAGCTTGTATAAAATTTCTCTTTCATTCGCAAATTCTCCCACCGGACTGCCGCCTGTCACCATGGGCATATTATGCATATTATGCTGAGGTAAAAAACCTGCCAAGGTTTCACTATCAATATTATCCGATTTGCGTAATACTGAAATTTGCTCTGCAATATTTTTTAGTTCTCTTACATTACCTGGCCAGCTATACTTGGCAAGTAATTCTCTTGCTTCTTCATCTAAAAAAATAGGTTTGGTTTTATATTTTTCTGCAAAGTCCACCACAAATTTTCTAAATAACAAAGGAATATCTTCTTTGCGGTCTCTTAAAGAAGGAACGCGAATAGGCACGGTGTTTAATCTATAATATAAATCTTCTCTAAATTTTCCTTTCTGTGTGTATTCTAAAAGTTCTCTATTGGTAGCAGCAATCACTCTTACATCAGATTTCTGCACTTTAGACGAACCTACTCTTATAAATTCTCCGGTTTCTAAAACGCGTAATAAACGAGCCTGTGTGCCTAAAGGCAGTTCTCCAATCTCATCTAAAAATATAGTACCTCCACTTACAGTTTCAAAATAACCTTTTCTGCTATCAACGGCACCTGTGAATGAACCTTTCTCGTGTCCAAATAATTCAGAGTCAATAGTACCTTCTGGAATGGCACCACAGTTCACTGCAATAAAGGGGTTGTGTTTTCTTGCAGATAAACTATGAATAATTTGAGAGAAGACTTCTTTACCCACACCGCTTTCACCCACAATTAAAACGGTTAAGTCGGTAGCAGCTACTTGCTCTGCAGTATTTAAGGCATGATTGAGTGCAGGGGTGTTGCCTATGATACTAAATCTATTTTTTAAAGCTTGTAAGTCCATGTTCTTTATTTTATAGTACCTATTAAAGTACCTTTTGTATATGCTGTAATAAGAATATTTACATAATCTCCTTTTTCTAAAGGCTTTGTTTGTCCTTCAATCGATTTTGGAAACACCACCACTTTATTTTGGCTGGTTCTTCCCATCCACTCTTGATCGCTTTTCTTGCTATTGCCTTCAATTAAAACTTCGTAAGTATTCCCTAATTCTTTTTTATTACTCTCATTTGATAAATGCCACTGCACATCTACAATTTCTTGTAGTCTTCTTTTCTTTACCTCTAGTGGCACATCGTCTTCGTATCTTTTCTCTGCTAAAGTACCTGGACGCTCTGAATAAAAATACATATAGGCATAGTCGTAACCTGCTAATTGCATAATACTCATTGTATCATTATGATCTTCTTCGGTTTCAGTACAAAAGCCTGCAATGATATCGGCAGAGATACTACAGTCTGGCATTAATTCTTTAATACGCGCTACTTTAGCAAGGTACCATTCGCGTGTATAAGTTCGATTCATTAATTGCAATATGCGTGTGCTTCCACTTTGAACAGGCAGATGAATGTATTTACAAATATTATTATGCTTCATCATGGTGAATAAAACTTCGTCGGTAATATCCTTAGGATGTGAAGTGCTAAAGCGCACTCTAAGTAATGGGCTTATTAAAGCAACGCTTTCTAATAACATTGCAAAAGTTACTTGTGTATTCGTTTCTGGATTTGTCCAATAATAACTATCTACATTTTGACCCAGTAAGGTTACTTCTTTATAGCCTCTATCGAATAAGTCTTTTGATTCTGCTACAATAGAAAAAGCGTCTCTACTTCTTTCACGACCTCTTGTAAAAGGCACTACGCAAAAACTACACATATTATTACAGCCACGCATAATAGATACAAATCCACTAATGCCATTGCTATCTAATCTAACAGGAGAAATATCGGAATAAGTTTCCTCTCTACTTAATAAAACATTCACTGCTTTTTGTCCAGTGCCTGCTTCTATAATTAAATCGGGTAGGGTGCGGTAAGCATCGGGACCTACTACTAGGTCTACTAATTTTTCTTCTTCTAAAAGTTTTGATTTTAATCTTTCAGCCATACAACCCAAAACACCCACTAACATTGTTGGCTTTTGTTCTTTGTATTTTCTAAACTCAGTTAATCTTTTACGCACCGTGAGTTCTGCTTTCTCTCTTATAGAACAAGTATTAATTAAAATCAAATCGGCCATCTCCACATTACGGGTACTACCATATCCATTTTTTTCTAAGATGGAAGCCACCACTTCGCTGTCGGCAAAGTTCATAGCACAGCCATAGCTTTCTATCAGAAAAAACTTAGTAAAAGGCGCTTTATTTTCACGAGATACATAGGCTTCCCCTTGTCTTAGCTCGTCATGTTCCTTGGTCGCCGTGGTGAATAATTCCATTCAAATTGGTTTAAAACGCAAATTTAGTTAAAAAAGTAGAATGTGTCAACTTGTCAGCCATAACTTCTAATTATTTGATAATGAAACCCTTACTTGGCTTATAACCCATATCTGGTAATAATTTATATATAATTAGAAATCAATGATTTATCAAAGGCTTCCTATATTTGAAAAAATATTGAGTTTCATGAGAAAAAGTCTGTTATTTGTTTTGATCTTGATGGGGGCGCAAGTTGCCTCTGCTCAAAATATAGCAGTCGCTAAACTAAGATCAGAAACTTCAAGAACTATTAAAAAAGATAATGATACTAGTTATTACAATTGGAAGCAGGGAGGGATGTATAATTTCAATTTATCACAAAGCTCTTTAAGTAACTGGGCTGCCGGGGGAGATAATTTTAATATGGCCATTAATAGTTACTTTAATTATTTTGCTTATTTCCAAAGCCTCGCCAAAATTGGGATAATAATCTAGACCTGAATTTAGGCTTTGTACAATCGACTAGTTTGGGGGGGCGTAAAAATGACGATAGAATAGATATCTTAAGTAAATATGGTTACCGCATTGATACCACTGGTATGTGGTATTTATCTGGCTTATTCAATTTTCGTTCTCAATTGTTTGATGGTTATAGTTTCAGTGGGTCAAATTCAAACTTTACTTCTTCATTTTTATCTCCAGCTTATATTATTTTATCTGCGGGATTGGATTTTAAACCCAATAAAACTTTCTCAGTTTTCTTTTCTCCCTTAACTTCTAGAACTACTTTATTATTAAATACCAAACTTTCTAATTTGGGTAGTTATGGTGTTCCTGTGGGTAAAAAGATAAATAGAGAGACGGGTTTATTTGTAACGGTGAATTATAGTAATACCATTGCTCCCAATATTACTTATAAAGGTCGTGCCGATTTTTTCTCTAATTATTATGAAAAGCCTGAGAATATTAATTTATTCATGACCAATTTTTTTACTTTTAAAATTAATAAATACTTCTCTGCCTCTTATAACTTAGATTTAATTTATGATGATAAAATAAATATTTTTGGCCCGCTAAAAAAGTCTCCAGGGCTTCAATTGAAAAGTATTATAGGAGTAGGCTATTCAAAAACCTTACAAGTTAAAAAGACCATTCTAAAACCTAAGGTTTAGTGGTAGCTTTTAATGTGTGTTTTATCTTATTCGCTTTATGCGTGAGGTCTTGATAGTCTTTACTCATAATAGTTACATGGCCCATTTTTCTTCCCGGCTTCGTTTGTTTTTTGCCATAAATATGTACAAATACATTATCCATTTTTAAGACTTCTTCTAATCCTTCGTAATATACATCACCGCTATGGCCTTCGCTACCAATAATATTCACAATGGCCGAAGGTAAAATGGCATCGGTATTACCTAAAGGATAATCTAATAATATTCTAAGTAGCATATCGTACTGACTACTATAATTGGCTTCAATACTGTGGTGCCCGCTATTGTGCACACGTGGGGCTGTTTCGTTTACCCAAACATCTTCATTCTTATCTATAAATAGTTCAATCGCAAATAAACCGGGACTCTTTAATCCTTGGACTACTTTTCTAGCAATGGCCTGTGCTTTCCATAAAATTTTTTCTTCTAATTTGGCGGGGCTTAATTGATAGTCTAATAAATTGTATACGGGATCGAAGATCATTTCTGCAGGAGGGTATATAATAGTTTCTCCTTTGGCGTTCATGCCCACAATTAAGGCTATCTCTGTTACAATTTTTATTTTTTGCTCTATTACAGAAGGAAGATTAAATCCTAATTCAATTTCTTTTTCGCTAGCAATTATTTGAACACCTTTGCCATCATAACCGCCTTCGGCCAATTTATGTACTGCAGGTAAAAAAGAAATGTGGTTTAGTAAATCGGATTGAACTTGCGTAATGAAAAAGGGCGCAGTTGGAATTTCATTTTCTTTATAAAACTGCTTCTGTAAAATTTTATTTTTAATAGTGCGAATAGCGCTAGGTCTTGGATATACTTTTACACCCTCAGCTTCCAATTTCTCTAAGGCATCTACATTCACCGCCTCAATTTCTATGGTAATGGCGTCTAAGCTTTTTCCAAAATTATACACCGCGTCAAAGTCTTGAATATTGCCTAAAGTAAAGTGATGGCATAAATGTGCGGCAGGACAGCTGGCATCATTTTCTAGTACATAGGTTATAGCATCATAGTTAGCGGCTGCTTGTAATAACATTCGTCCTAATTGACCCCCTCCTAAAATGCCTAATTTCATTTTACTATCTTTTGGCAAAGATAAGGTTCTTGGACAAGTTTTCATTTTGCATAGCGCTGAAAAGAGATTAAATTTGTCTACTTATTCATCTAGTCATTAATTAAGGTATTATGTCAGCACTGCCCATTATTACGGTAAAAGACCTCGTAAAATCCTATGGTGATTTTAAAGCTGTCAAAGGCATCAGCTTTGAAGTAAAAGAAGGGGAGATTTTTGGCTTATTAGGCCCCAATGGTGCAGGAAAGTCAACTACACTTGAAATTATTGAAACCTTAAGGGAAAAAACTAGTGGCACAGTCATGGTGAATGGCTTTGATTTAGATAAGTCACCCGAGTCTATTAAAAAAATGATTGGTGTACAATTACAAACCGCCGGATTCTATCCTAATTTAAATTTAACTGAACTCATTCATTTATTTGTAGGGCTTTACCAAAATGAAATGGATGCGGACACTCTTTTACAAAAAGTAAATTTACAAGACAAGGCCAAAGCAAAATTTAAAGAATTAAGTGGGGGACAGAAGCAAAGATTCTCTATTGCTACTACTTTAATTAATAAACCTAAAATTATTTTCTTAGACGAACCTACTACAGGTTTAGACCCGCAAGCAAGAAGAAACCTTTGGGATTTAATAAAAGAAATTAGAGACAATGGAACGACCGTTATTATTACCACCCATTATATGGATGAGGCAGAAGTTTTATGTGATAGGGTAGCCATTATTGATAGCGGTAAGATCATAGCCATCAATACCCCGAATCATTTAATTGATGAATTAGTGGAAACCGGATTTGAAAAAGTAAAAGAAGTAAAAAAGGCGAATCTAGAAGATGTATTTATACATTTAACAGGTAAGGCGCTGAGAGAGGAGTAGTAGCGTATAAACTTTTAAGTTATTAATAGTTGATTGAAAGATATAAATAATTATAAAAATAAAAATTTAAATAAAATGGAAGATTTAAAATATCCCATTGGTAAAGTGGTCAATTTACCTTTTACAGAAGAGAATAAGAAAGCTTGGATTAACGCTATTAAAATGGCACCTGCAGATTTAGAAATAGCTGTACAACACTTAGATAAAGCACAGTTAGATACACCCTACCGAGAAGGGGGTTGGACTATTCAACAAGTAATGCATCATATGGCCGATAGTCATATGAATGCCTTTATTCGATTTAAAATGGCCTTAACAGAAGAAGTGCCAGCTATTAAAGCCTATGATGAGAAAGGTTTTGCTAACACAGCAGATTCTTTAAATACGCCCATTAATTATTCTACCACTATACTTCACGCCCTTCATGCACGTTGGGTAATGCTATTAGAATCTATGACCGATGAACAATTTCAAAGAAAATTATTTCATCCGGGTAGAAATGCAGAAGTAAGTTTATGGGATATGTTAGCAATATACTCTTGGCATGGTAAACACCATTTAGCCCATATTACGAATTTATGTAAGCAGAAGGGTTGGTAGTAGACTTAGTTTATTTTTTAAACAAGGTTCTGTCTACTTCAGCTACCAAATAAACGCTTCCAATAACAAGGATAAGGTCTTTATCTGTGGCTATTGCAGCAGCTTTTTGCAATGCAATATTTACATCGCTGTATATTTCACCTTTTAAGTCAAAGGCAGTTGCTTTTTCTGCAAGTTCTTCAGCAGCAAGTGCTCTAGGTAAATGTGATTGTGTAAAATAGTATTTAGCATTTTTAGGAAGTAAAGTTAGCACTGCATCCACATCTTTATCTTTTACCATTCCTGTAACAATGTATAATTGTTCATAATGGGTAGTGGTCAATTGGTCAAGCATTGCCTTTATACCGTGTTCATTATGCGCTACATCTAATACAATTCTAGGATTAGATTGAATACATTCCCATCTTCCCATTAAGCCAGTAGATGCTTTAATTTCAAGAAGAGCTTGCTGAATGTTTTCACTTGTTAATTTCCAACCACTATCCGCTAATAATTGGCAGGCCACTAAAACACCTTTTAAATTTTTTGCTTGGTATTTGCCCGGAAGGTCTGAACTAAGAGTAAACTTTACATCAAATAAAGGCTTGCTTAGTAAATGAATGAAGGGTTGACTAAAACTAAAGCTGGCCGTATTCCAATTATTTTCAAAGGCCTCTGCTTGAATAAAATCTTCACTAAAATAAATAGGTGCATTTTCCAATGCGGCTTTTTGAATAAAAACCGACTTGCTTTCAGCTATACTTTCACTAATGACAACAGGGGTTTGTTTTTTTATGATACCCGCTTTCTCAGAAGCAATGGCTTCAAGTGTATTACCTAGCAAGGCCATATGATCCCAGCCAATATTGGTGATAAGACTTAATATAGGTTCGATGACATTGGTGCTATCTAATCTTCCGCCTAATCCTGTTTCAATAATGGCAATATCACAATTTTCAACAGCAAAATATTCAAATGCCATACCCACTGTGATTTCAAAAAAAGAAGGTTCAATTTCTTCAATCAATGGTTTTACTCTATTAGTAAAGGAGGTTACAAATTCTTTTTTACATAATGCTCCATTCACTTTTATCCTTTCTCTAAAATCATATAAATGAGGTGAGGTATACAATCCAGTTTTATAGCCCGCTTTTTGAAAAATGGCTGCAAGCATATGACTGGTAGAGCCCTTCCCATTGGTGCCTGCAATATGAATGGTTTTAAATTTCTTTTCAGGATTACCTAAGAAAGAACAAATTAATTGAGTGTTATGTAAATCGTTTTTTATGGCAGCCGCTCCAATACGACTAAACATAGGAAGACGACTATATAAATAGTCAATAGTATTTTGATAATCGTTCAAAGCAGTGGAATTATTGATTTTCGAACTTAAACTTTACAGTCACATTAGATACATGATCGGAACTATTGAAACTAATTTTAGTTAAGTACTCCACAATGGCTCTTTTATATTTACCATCGTTAGAGCTTGAGCCTTTTACAATTTGTACAAAACGGCCAACGCCTGTGGGGTTCACTTCAATTTCAGCATAAATAGTAGCAGGTTCTACATCTCCATTAAATGAATAAGCTTTTGTAACTCTTCTGTCACCCTTTGTTACAAAGGGGCCACCTGTGCCTTCATAATTTTTTCCATTGATACTTCCATTCGCCACACCTTGATCGCCTTTGCCACCCGCAATGCCTTGATCTTTTACATTATTATAACTGTCCTGGTTATTTCCACCTTTGCCATTGCCACCAGCATATTTTCCCATTAAGGCTTTTGGTTTGGGTGCAGGAGGAAGAGGTAAGTTTTTAATATTGGTTTTAGCTTTCGAGGATCTGATGGCTTCGTCATTAGGATCGTTGCCACTTGCATTTATTTTAACAGCCTTATTTAGGGCAGTTGCTTTTACGCTTTTACTCGCTCCAAGTTCTGGGGCAGGAGCTTCTTTACTTAAGGGAGCAATTTCCCCTTGGCCTGTTGTGGTATTTCCTAAGTTTACTTCCATATAGGCAGTTGCAGGAGGTATAACAGTAGGTGTAGGCTGCTGCCAATGCATGATAATAAATAAGCAGGACAAGGCTGTACATATAAGTAAGGTGTAAACACCTGCCTTCATATTTTTTTCTTGTTCGAAGCTTAATTGCATAGTATAAAATTAATGCAAAAATTGATCAAAACCCAATTTTGATATTCATTAAGATTGGCCTACAATGGGTTTGATAGGACTAGGCCATGTATTAATGATAAGGCCTATTATGATAATACAACCACTTATAATTTGAGCAGTAGTAAAGCTTTCTCCTAATAAAAAGACTGCTTCAATAGAGCTTAATAATGGAATTAAAGTTCCAAAAAGTGCCGCTTTACCTGAGCCAATTTTTTGTATAGCGTTGTTCCAAATTAAATAAGAGATAGTAGAGTTTCCGATACCTATATAAAGTACTATCCATAAAAGTTGTTGATTAAATACAACGGGTTGAACAAAATTCATTTCATAGGTGGCTACTGGAAATAATAATGTAGCACCAATGGCAAAAAGTACCAATAAGAAACTATTATTAGAAATGCCTACTGGTTTTTTTCGTACAAAAACATTGTAAATGCCAAAACAAATACCTGCCCCAATCATCCATAAATCGCCAGTACTTATTTGAAAATCTACAATATTGGATAGCTGCCCATTGGTTAATAAATAAATGGTGCCCAGTAAGCCAAGAAAAATACCAGTAATATTTTTCCAATGTAATTTTTCATTTACAAAGTAAGCTGCTAAAACTGCTGCTACAATAGGGTGGACAGTAGACCCAAATAAGGCCATATTAATAGCCGTGGTATAATGCCCTGCTGTATAAATTAAAGTATTATAAATTGAAAATCCAATAAAACCCATCCAAAAAAAATAGGCTTTGTTGGCTTTGAAAATAGGCCACTCTTTTTTTAAATTTTTATAAGCAAAAGGCAGCATAAATAGAGTCGCTACAGTCCATCTCATAAATGCTAAACTAGCAGGACCTGCTAAATGAATAGCATATCTAGATACAATAAAATTACCCGACCAGATAATACTAGAAGTAATGGCCAGCGCGGCCCCTATTTGATTTTGTCTTCTCAATGGTGTGCAAAATTTTCGGTAAAGTTACCTTTAATTCTTTCAATAGGAGGGTTGTAGTACCCAAATTGTAAATTCGGGAATTCTTCTTTAATTAAATCCATCATTTGTTTAACGCCCATAATTTCTCCCACTTCTGTAACACCTATTTTGCCTAAATACCAATCGGGATCAATATTAAAATTGCGCCACTGAAACATTTTTAAATTTGTGTCTTTGATGAATTTTCTTAAGGCTTCATACTCTGCAACACTATCCGTCATACCTGGGAAAACAAAATAATTTATACTTGTCCATTTGCCTGCAGCCGACATCTCTTTTAAACTTTCTACTATATCGTTAAAGGTGTAATTATTAGGTCGGTAGTAAGGATTATAAATTTCAGGTCTCACCGAGTTGGTACTTACTCTTAAACTATCTAAACCCGCTGCTGCTAAAATTTTTACAGCTTTTGGATCAGAGCCATTGGAATTTATATTAATGCTTCCTTTATCGGTATGTTTTCTTATTTCAATAATAGATTCTTTAATCGTCTCCCACATTAATAAGGGTTCTCCTTCGCAGCCTTGTCCAAAGCTCACAATAGGAAAAGGAGCTGTCATTAAATGAGGGACTGTATATTCCACTACTTCCGCGGCGGTGGGTTTAAAACTCAATCGCTCTTGATTCGAGAAAATTTCTTCTTCAATTGGTTGAAATGATATACATCCAATACAATTCGCATTACAAGCGGGGGATATAGGAATAGGACATTCCCATCTGTCCATGGCAAAATTTCTTGCAGCAGGACAATGATAGGTCATGCAACAATTTTCCATTAAATGTTTTACCAATCTGTTCTGGCTATAAGTTTCTAATAATTTACTTGTTCCTGTTTCAATTATTTTTTGATCATATCCTTCACAATCTTGTCTAATATCTTTTTCAATTCTTACAGCGGGTACATAATTTTTTCCATCCTGCCAACCTACAGCAGTATAACAAAATAAAGGAAGCGTGGGTGCATTGGGAAGGGTTTCATAAGCAGCTATGTATAATCCGGTATGTGCTGGAGGAATAAAGGCGGCTACTGCCCAACCTTTTTCACAGATGCGCATTTCACCTGTTTCTACATCAATACCAATACCTCTTCTTTCTGGTAATTCATATAAGCTTCCACCATTGGGAAGTTCAATCCAATCCTCCAAATCGATGGGATAGGCGTCCCAGCCCGCACGTCCTGCAACATACAAACTAGTGTCTTCAAATATTTGGCCTTTACCATCGGAATATAAAATATAGGGTGAAGATTGTAATGACATAATGCAAAGGTATCAATTAGGAATGAGTTTGAGAATTAGTTTGGTATCGACTTTAATATTGATTTGTTAAGATTGACTTGTTCTTGAATTTGTTATTTGTGTTGTACAAAATGTATTGAATTCATGTGTAATAGTTAAACTAACTGGTTCATTAATTTGTTTTTGAATAATTTTATTGTCTTTGAAATCAATAGTAATAAGGTCGTCTTTAATAATTGCATTTTCTACATAGCCCCAAGGGTAGTGCTTTTTAGGAAAAGTATTGATGACTATGCCAGCTGGATCAAAAGCAATTTCATAAGGGAATTTAACCTGTCTTTCGAATAAGGCACCTATTAAAAATATGCCTGCAATAATTAATCCGTTGGGCTGCAAAAACCAACCCCAGGAGGCCAATAATAGTCCTAATCTATAATAGGGCAAAACACCTCTTTTGGATTGAAAAACACAAAATATCCACCAACTAGTAAACGCAGTCATGATGGCAAAAATGAGGGCTGGCTTCGGGAATAAGCCCAAATAAATAGAATAGCCAAAAGCCACTAATGAAATGAGTAACATGAATTGACTAATGCGATCTACATTTTTAAAGTCAGGGCTTCTACAAACTATGATATAGTCA
>JBEIIN010000030.1:0-12763 GCA_040380795.1 Sediminibacterium sp.
CAAATAAAGATGTAAGTAAAGTATTGGGAGGAAATTTCCTTCGTGTGTATAGAATAAACAATCCTCAATAGGAAATTTGAGGATTGTTTATTCCTTATCTAATGATTTATTTAAAAAAAGAAGCTTTTTTTAAAAGACTATTAATAGCCCTAATTAATAAGAAAGCAGTTTTTCCATCATTTCTTCTAACCTACTATTCGCTAAATATTGTTTTTCTAAAACAGTATTAAAAGGAATGGGTGTATCTAGTGATGCGCAACGCATAACAGGTGCATCTAAATATTCAAAGCAGTGCTCTGCAATCCAGGCGCTAATTTCTCCACCAATCCCACCGGTTAAATTATCCTCGTGCAGTACCATTACTTTTCCAGTGGCCTTCACCACTTTTTCAATGACTTCATAATCTAAGGGGGCCAAGGTTCTTAAATCTAAAATAGAAATAGACGCTTCGCTATGCGTCGCTTGATATTGTTTCGCCCAATGCACGCCCATACCATAAGTAATAATACAAGCGGCTTCTCCTTCACTCACTAGCGCTGCCTTACCAATAGGAACTTGATAATATTCATCAGGCACTTCTGCTTCAATACTTCTATACATGACTTTATGTTCAAAGTAAAGTATGGGATTAGGATCGGCTAATGCAGCAATCAATAACCCTTTTGCATCAACGGGATTTGATGGATATACCACCTTTAATCCCGGTACATGTGTAAACCAAGCCTCATTCGATTGAGAATGAAAAGGACCTGCTCCTACACCCGCACCTGTTGGCATACGAATCACTACATCTGCATTCTGTCCCCACCTGTAATTTATTTTCGCTAAATTATTT
This sequence comes from Sediminibacterium sp., assembly GCA_040380795.1. Classification (GTDB taxonomy): domain Bacteria; phylum Bacteroidota; class Bacteroidia; order Chitinophagales; family Chitinophagaceae; genus Sediminibacterium. Next base: position 836 of record JBEIIN010000030.1, read on the forward strand.
ACAATTTGATTAAAACCTACCGTTACAAAATCAGCAAACTGCATTTCCATCACCGACTTAATGCCTTCTAAACTTAACCCCAAGGCTGCGCCTACAATGGCACTTTCACAAATAGGTGTATTGCGCACTCTTTGCTTTCCAAATTGTTGCACAAAACCTTCTGTTACTTTAAAAGCACCTCCATATTCTGCAATGTCTTGTCCCATGATAATTAGTTCCGGATACAAAACCATGGACTGTCTTAGGGCTTCGCTAATGGCCTCAATAAAACGCTTCTTATTTAAAATAGGATTATTTAATTCAGTAAAATCCAAAATAGTATTAGGTAAAGCAGGTGCAAATAAATCGGCCACTTCTTCTTGCACAGATGGCTGCCAATCTTCTGGCTCCATGGCTATTTTTAAATCGGCTTCAATACTTTGCTTTAAATTATTTCTCATCGTAGCCACTTCCATTTCAGTGATTACTTTTTCTTTCACTAAATATTGCTCGTAGTTTTTAATAGGATCTTTTCTTGACCAAGTTTCCATTAATTCTTTTGGAACATATTTCACACCACTAGCTTCTTCATGTCCACGCATTCTAAAAGTGGTACACTCAATTAAATAAGGTCTTTGATTATTGATACAGTAATCTCTTACACCTCTCACCGTATCATATACTTCTAAAATATTATTACCATCAATGCGAATACCATCAATACCATAACCCTTAGCGCGGTCTACTAAATAATCGCATTTGTATTGTTCATTGGTAGGTGTGCTTAATCCGTATCCATTATTTTCAATAATAAAAATAACGGGCAGACCCCATACAGCCGCTACGTTTAAAGCTTCATGAAAATCACCTTCGCTCGTTCCTCCCTCGCCTGTAAATGCTAAAGTGGTTTTTAATTGTCCTCTTTGTTGATAGGCCAGTGCAACCCCATCTGCGATTGCTAATTGAGGACCTAAGTGTGAAATCATGCCGCAAACATGATGCGCTTTAGAACCGAAATGAAAACTTCTTTCGCGCGCTTTGCTGTAGCCCGATTTATATCCTTGCCATTGTCTAAATAAATCGGTCAAGGGCATATCTCGCGTAGTAAATACACCTAAATTTCTATGCAAGGGCATAATCCATTCAGTAGGATCCATTGCTAATGTAGCCCCTACTGCAATGGCTTCTTGTCCAATACCACTAAACCATTTACTAATTTTTCCTTGACGAAGTAAAAGCAACATCTTATCTTCTATCATCCTTGGCAAAAGCAAGGATTTATAAAGATGAATCAATTGCTCATTCGATAATTTACCCCGCTTAAACTCCATTATAATTTTTATTTAAAGGGATAAATATTCCCACTAGTCTCTTGAGTTTAATTTGCTCAGCAATCTTAAAATTTCCATATACAACCATACTAAAGTAACTAGTAAACCAAAGGCGCCATACCATTCCATGTATTTTGGTGCACCCATTTCAGCGGCTTTTTCTATGGCATCAAAATCCAATAATAAATTTAAAGCGGCAATACCTACTATAAATAAACTTATACCAATACTTAATGGAGAGCTATCAAATGCAAAGCCCATATTCACTCCAAACAATCCCAGTATCCATACAATTAAATAAAATAAACCAATACCCATTGTGGCCGACATAATAATTGAACGCAAACGGTTCGTTACACTGATAATTCTAAAATTATACAAAAAGAACATCGATAGCGCTACGCCTAAAGTTAAACCCACTGCATGTAGTACAATATTTGGATAAGTTTTTTGGAACATGGCATTAAAAAAAGCACTTATGCCTCCAATAAATAATCCTTCTAGTATTCCATAAGCAGGTGCAATATAACCAGCCCACTGAGGCTTAAACATCATCACTAAGGCTACGACAAAACCACCAATGGCGCCCACTAACATATAAGTAGTGGCAGAACTTGTATTGCCTTCAGCATATACGTTCCAAACGTACATAGCCGATGCCATAACCATGATTAATAAAAAGCCAAATTTTTGAATAGTGCCACGAATGCTCATTACGCCAAAAGATTGTGCAGTACTATGCAAACTTTTATCAAATATTTTTTCGGTAAGTGTTGGATTTCCAGATTTAAAGATGGCCATAGTTTTAAATTTTTTTCTAGCATAAAAATACTAAATACTTTGAATGATTGTCTAAAAAAGGTTAACGGAAGGCATTTTTAAGCCCTGGATATTGTATGAACGTATCAAAGCAGTAAAGCGCTCGCTTTTTAAAAAAGCCCCCATTTTTGCTGATAAATCAACACTGCCATTGGCTGAGCGGGCAAAAAGCCTGGTCAAAATTGACTCAATAGGTAAAAAAAGGCCCAATAAGCATAATATCAAAGCTTTGCGGCTATGAACTTAGACAAGAAAACTATAAAAAAACTATAAAAAGTTAAGGTTTTAGGCCCTCGGATTTGTACCTTCGTGCTCCAATTAAATCGAATATGCAAAAAGAAGTTGTTTTACAGGATGTAGTTATAAAATTTGCTGGTGATAGTGGTGATGGTATGCAATTAACAGGTCAGCAATTTACCAATAACCTGCCTTATTAGGTATTGATTTAGCTACTTTTCCGGATTTCCCTGCGGAAATCAGAGCTCCATTAGGAACCCTTCCAGGCGTAAGTGGATTCCAAATTCATTTTAGTTCTAATCGAGTTTATACACCAGGTGATATTTGTGATGTATTGGTGGCGATGAATGCAGCCGCTTTAAAAGTAAATTTAAAAGGCTTAAAAAAAGGCGGAAAAATTATTGCGAACATTGAAGGTTTTGATACAAAGAATTTACGCTTAGCTGCTTACCCTGATGGTGTGAATCCACTAGAAGATGGCAGTTTAGATGGATATGATTTAACTAAAGTAGACGTCACTAAATTAACACGTGAAGCCCTGAAAGCCTATACAGACTTAGGTAATAAAGAAAGAGACCGTGCGAAGAACATGTTTGTATTGGGTATGATTTATTGGTTATACAACAGAGATTTAGATACCACTATTGAATATTTAAAAGATAAATTCAAAAAGAAAGAATCTATTTTAAATAGTAATATTGATGTATTAAAAGCAGGTTACTTCTATGGTGAAACAGCTGAACTTTTTTCTTCTAGATATAAAGTAGAAAAAGCAAAAATGGAACCAGGTACTTATAGAAGTATCATGGGTAACCAAGCTTTATCGATGGGTTTAATTGCCGCTGCTCAAAAAAGTGGATTACAATTATTTTTAGGAAGCTATCCTATTACACCTGCAACCGATATCTTACATGAATTAAGTAAGTACAAAAACTTTAATGTAAAAACTTTCCAAGCAGAAGATGAGATTGCTGGTATTAGTGCTGCTATTGGCGCAAGCTATGGTGGTTCTATTGGATTAACCACTACTTCAGGACCAGGTATGGCTTTGAAAACAGAAGCCATGGGACTTGCCATGATGTTAGAAATTCCTTTAGTGATTGTGAATATTCAAAGAGGAGGCCCTTCAACAGGTTTACCTACTAAAACAGAGCAAAGCGATTTAATGCAAGCTTATTATGGAAGAAATGGTGAAGCACCTATTCCAATTATTGCCACTTCAACGCCTAGCGATTGTTTTGATTTAGCATTTGAGGCAGTAAGAATTGCCCTACAACATATGACTCCGGTTATTTTATTAAGTGATGGATATATTGCCAATGGTGCTGAACCTTGGAAATTCCCTTCTGCTGCCGACTTACCTACTATCGAAGTGAAATTTAAAAAAGCATTGGATGAAGGTGAAGAAAAATTCCTTCCTTATAAGAGAAATGAAAAAGGAGCAAGACCTTGGGCAATTCCAGGCACTCCAGGTTTAGAACATAGAATTGGTGGATTAGAAAAACAAGCCGAAACTGGAAACGTAAGCTACGATTCTGAGAACCACGAATTCATGGTAAAATCAAGAGAAGCTAAAGTTGAAAAAATTGCAGACTATATTCCTTTACAAACGATTGACACTGGTGCTGAAAAAGGAAAAGTATTAATACTTGGATGGGGTTCTACTTATGGAACTATTAAGAGTGCCGCACTTCATTTACAAAGTCAAGGAAAAGCAGTAAGCCATGCACATATTAAGTACATGCGTCCTTTCCCTAAAAACTTAGGCGATATTTTAAAGAATTTTGAAACTGTGGTTATTCCGGAAATTAACAACGGACAATTAATTAAAATTATTCGCGATAAATATTTTGTAGACGCTAAAGGTTATAATAAAATCATGGGCGTTCCTATTACTAAACAAGAATTAGTAACAGCAGTAGAACAATATTTGTAATGAATTAATAGCTGAAAAAATATGCAGCCTTAACTTATCTTAACTTATCATAAAGCGTCTCTAATTTAAGAGGCGCTTTTTTTTGATCCTTCCTTACAAAAAGAAACTAAGCCACAGGCATTACATTTTGGGCTTCTTGCCAAACAAGTATACCTGCCATGCAGTATTAACCAATGATGCGCTGTATGTACTAAGGCTTTAGGAATATGTTTTATCAATGCTTTCTCCACTGCCAAGGGTGTAGTGGCCGTCATAGGTACTAGGCCCATTCTTCTACTCACTCTAAATACATGGGTATCCACCGCCATATTGGGCTGTTTGTCTACCACAGAGGTAATTACATTGGCTGTCTTACGTCCCACACCCGGAAGTGTAATTAATTCATCTACCGTCAAGGGTACTTCTGCATTAAAATTATCTACTAATAATTGGCTCATGCCAATTAAATGCTTGGCCTTATTATTAGGATAAGAAATACTTTTTATAAGTGCAAAGATTTGCTCAAAACTAGCCTTGGCCATTTTTTGAGGGGTAGGAAATTGTTTAAAAATAGCTGGCGTGGTTAAGTTGACGCGCTTGTCGGTGCACTGTGCAGATAAAATAACGGCTACTAATAATTGAAAGGGATTCTCATACAAGAGTTCCGTTTCAGCAATAGGCACTTGCTCTTGAAAATAAGCAAGCACTAATTCATAGCGTTCTTTCTTTGTCATTATTTGGAGCTCGTATGCAATGTATCTTCAAACAAATACAGTTCCTCCCCTTCTCTGCGCAGCAAATATCTTTCACGGGCATATTTTTCAATAGCCGACTTGTTATTTTGAATATTATTCAATTGCTTTTGCGTGTACTCTATTTCTTTTTGATAATATTTTTTTGCGTCTTCTACTTTTTTAAGCTCTGTTGCTCTTTCTCTTTGTTGAAAAAAATCTCTTTGGTCAAAAAATAACATCCATACCACAAATCCAATACTTACAACAAAGTAACGGTTGGCTACATAGGGCATTATTTTTTGGATGAATTTCATATGGCGGACTTGACGTAAAATTAACATAGTTCTCATGATATGACAAAAAAAAGAGGAGCCTCTAGGAGCTCCTCTTCGTATTTAAAAGTGGGTATCTTTATTTAGTACCAAACTTCAACTTGCCCTTGGTGGGGAAAATACCAGTTTCACCCAATTGCTCTTCGATACGAATTAATTGGTTGTACTTGGCCATACGATCGGTACGAGAAGCAGAACCAGTCTTAATTTGACCGCAATTTAAAGCCACGGCTAAATCGGCAATAGTGGTATCTTCTGTTTCACCACTTCTATGTGACATAATGGTATTGTAGCCATTGTGTTGCGCTAAACTTACTGCATTGATGGTTTCAGTTAAAGTACCAATTTGGTTCACTTTCACTAATAAGCCATTCGCAATTTTCTTATCAATACCTGTTTGTATTCTTGTTACATTGGTTACAAATAAATCGTCCCCTACTAATTGACATTTATCGCCAATGGTCTGAGTTAAATTTTTCCAGCCTGCCCAATCGTCTTCAGCCATTCCATCTTCAATAGAAACGATAGGATATTTTTTCACCCAGCTTTCCCAATACTTTACTAATTGGTCGCTGCTCATTTCTTTACCAGAACTCTTATGGAAAACATATTTTTTCTTCTTGGCATTCCAAAGTTCACTATTCGCTGCATCCATCGCAATGGCAATTTGGCTTCCTGTTTTATAACCAGCTGCTTGAATTGACTCAAGTACTGTTTCAATCGCTTCTTCATTGCTTTGAATATTTGGCGCAAATCCGCCTTCATCTCCTACGTTAGTGCTATATCCTTTTTTCTTCAAAGTACTTTTTAATTGATGGAAGATTTCTACACCCCAACGTAAACCTTCGCTAAAGCTAGGTGCCCCCACTGGCATAATCATGAACTCTTGAAAGTCAATTTTATTATCGGCGTGTGCGCCACCATTTAAAATATTCATCATGGGCATCGGAACTGTTCTTGCATTGGTACCACCTATGTATCTGTATAAAGGAAGGTTCGCTTCTTCTGCAGCTGCTTTTGCAACCGCCATACTTACCGCAAGTATTGCATTCGCTCCTAATTTACTCTTATTCGGTGTACCATCTAAATCAATCATAATTTGATCAATCTCTGCTTGTGCAGTAATATCAAAACCAGTGATAGATTTTGCAATTAAATCATTTACATTTTTTACAGCCTTTAATACACCCTTGCCTAGATATTTTTTCTTGTCGTTATCTCTTAACTCTACTGCTTCATGAATTCCTGTACTTGCACCACTTGGCACTGCTGCACGGCCCAGTGCCCCTTCATCCGTTAAAACATCTACTTCTACAGTAGGATTTCCGCGACTGTCTAAAATTTGTCTTGCACGCACTTCAATAATGTAACTCATATAAATTATTTAATTTTAAATACAATGTTTTGATTCAAAAGGAGACTGCAATTTACACCCTTTTTTTTAATGGGTAAGCATTTTGAATATTTCTTCTAAACTGGCGCCATGTTTATCTAGTAACTGGCGGGTAGGCTCGTCTGCCACTAGTTTTCCTTGGTGTAATACTAACACTCGATCACATATAGCTGTTACCTCTTGTAAGATATGTGTTGAAAATAAAATCATGCTGTCCTTACTTAGCGATTGTATCAAGGCCCTAATTTCAATTAATTGATTCGGATCTAAACCCGCCGTGGGTTCATCTAATAAAATAAGTGTTGGCTGATGTATTATAGCAGCTGCAATGCCTAGTCTTTGTTTATACCCTTTTGACAAGGCTGCAATTTTTTTATTTTGCATTTGACCAAGCCCTGTTTTTTCTATCACAGACTGAATCGCTGCTGCCGCATTCGTGATTGAATGAACAGCAGTTAAAAACTGTAAATATTCTTTCACATATAAGTCTTGGTATAATGCATTTGATTCAGGTAAATAACCAATTTGTTTTTTTACAGTACTTGCATTTTGATGGATGCGCTCACCATTTAAAACAATTGAACCCTTGTCGGCTTCTAAAAAACCAGCAAGCATTTTTAAAGTAGTAGATTTTCCAGCGCCATTAGGACCTAAAAAACCAACAATTTCTCCAGGCTTCAATTCAAAAGAAACTTCATTTACCGCCACTTGATGACCGTAATTTTTACAAAGGGCGTTTACTACTAATGACATAGTTCAAAACTACTTATATAAAATGATTTTACCATTAATCGATTTCGGAAGATGCCGCAGGCAAATTATCGTATTCTCCCTTACTAGCATAGCTGCCGAAAATAAAAAAGCCTACACAAATAGGTGTAAAAATTAATAATATAATAACCCACTGCAAAATAACATTCGATTGTGTAATAACAGGTGCATTTGAAATTTTATCATAAGCTTCATATACTAAAAATAAAATAATACAAGGCGCTATCAGCATCCATACATATCCTAATAATTTTTTAATCGTATTCATATAATTATTTTTATTGTAATGATCAAACATAATGCCTTAGGCCATCAGTCCATTACATTTTTATCTATTTTATTCGTTAAATAAAGAAGGCCAATAATAAAACATACAGAAGCCACTCCTATCGGATACCATAAGCCTGCTAGAGCATCGCCAGCTGGATTGGAAGAAGTCTTGGTGAACTCAACAATTAAAGTACCTAAAAAAGGAACCAAGCCCCCAAATACGCCATTACCTATATGATAAGGAAGCGACATGGATGTATACCTAATTTTTGTAGGAAACATTTCAACTAAGAAAGCGGCAATTGGGCCATACACCATAGTCACATAAACAATTTGAATAAAGACCAACCAAATCATATCCCAATATGCTGCATTACCCATGGTTTTCTCAATCACTACATTCGGCTTTGCAGATTTTGATACAATCAAACCAGGATTCAAAGAATCAATAGGAATGAATGCATTATAGGTGGCTCCTAATTTTAATGTATCTGTTTTGGTGTATTTAAATACGGCGCCATCGGTATAGACCGTGTCAAAACTTTGGGTTACATAAATTTTAGTCGCCTCTTTACTATCTGTTTTTACGGTCACAGGGGAAGCCACTGTTTTTGTTAAATCAATTTTATCAATTCTATTTTGCGCACTTGAAATACTTAAAAATTGCTGATAGATAGGGCGATAGGTAAGCACAGCTGCTAACATACCTATTAACATAATCCATTTTCTGCCTACTTTATCACTTAACCAACCAAATAAAACAAAACAAGGGGTAGCCATTAAAATCGCCACCAACATGATATTTCTAGATTGTATAAAATCAATTTTACAAACTGTTTCAATAAAACTTTGCGCATAAAATTGTCCTGTATACCAAACAACACCTTGTCCCATTACTGCTCCAAACAATGCCAATAAAACCATTTTAAAATTGGCCTTTTTCCCAAAACTTTCTTTCAAAGGATTGGTTGAGGTTTTTCCTTCTGATTTTAATTTGGTAAACATGGGTGATTCACTCATACGCATTCTAATTAATACAGAAACGCCTACTAGTAAAATGGATATCCAAAAAGGATATCTCCATCCACCCCACTCTGCACTAAAATTCTCCACCCCTTGATTCGTTCTTATTAATATAATAATACCTAAGGCTAAAAATAAACCCAGCGTAGCCGTAGTTTGAATCCAACTTGTCCAAAAACCTCTTTGACCTGCAGGCGCATGCTCTGCCACATAGGTAGCTGCTCCTCCATATTCACCTCCCAAGGCCAAACCTTGTAATAATCGTAGAATTAATACCAAGATAGGTGCCGCCCATCCAATAGTAGCGTAACCTGGCACTAGTCCAATAGCAAAAGTGGAACCTCCCATTATGATTAAGGTCAGTAAAAAAGTGTGTTTGCGTCCAATGAGGTCGCCTAGTCTTCCAAAGACCAAGGCCCCAAAAGGTCTTACTATAAAGCCTGCTGCAAAGATGGCCAATGTGCTTAAAAGTGCTGCTGTGCCTGCATCTGCAGGAAAGAACTGCTTTGAAATGATAGTGGCTAACATACCAAAAATGTAAAAATCATACCACTCAATTAAGGTGCCCACCGAAGAAGCGCCTATGACAAAAGCTATATTATTTTGTTTTATTTCTTGACTCATATTTTTATTTGTTGGCCAGTGAGTATTCAAGTTAAATATTTAAACTGAAAAATGTAAATTTGGTAATCATTATTTATTCAATCTGTGCACATGAGTTACCCTTATCAAATTAAAACCTTAGAAGCTTACCACGAAGCTTATAAAAATAGTATCGACCATCCAGAAAAATTTTGGGGAGACATTGCAGAAAATTTTACTTGGCGTAAAAAATGGGATAAGGTATTAGATTGGAATTTTACGGAACCTAAAGTAGAATGGTTCAAGGGTGGAAAATTAAATATCACAGAAAATTGTATCGATAGGCACTTAGCAAAAAATGGAGATAAGCCTGCGATTATTTGGGAGCCAAATGATCCCAAAGAAAATCACCGAATTATTACTTATAAACAATTGCATTTACATGTTTCGCAGTTTGCGCAAGTACTTATTAATAATGGCGTGCAAAAAGGAGATCGAGTTTGTATTTATATGGGTATGATTCCAGAGCTTGCCATTGCAGTATTAGCCTGCGCAAGAATTGGCGCTATTCATAGTGTTATATTTGGAGGCTTCTCTGCGCAAAGTATTGCAGACAGATTAGACGATGCGAAAGCTACTTATATTATTACTTGCGATGGAGCCTACCGAGGTGCCAAAGACATTCCTTTGAAATCAATTATTGACGATGCACTAGTAGGCAATAACACCATAAAAAATGTAATTGTTTGTACAAGAACTAGAACCGCAGTGTCCATGTTAAAAGGGCGTGATCTTTGGTGGGAAGATGAAATTAATAAAGTAGAATTGCAAGGAATTAGTTCAGTAGATGCAGTAGAAATGGATGCAGAAGATCCTTTATTTATTTTATATACTTCAGGTTCTACAGGTAAACCCAAGGGCGTGGTACATAGTACAGCGGGTTATATGGTGTACACCAATTATACTTTTGTAAATGTTTTTCAATATCAACCCAATGATTTATTTTTCTGTACCGCGGATATTGGTTGGATTACAGGACATAGCTATATAGTGTATGCGCCTTTAAGTGCTGGCGGCACTTCTTTAATGTTTGAAGGCATTCCTACTTTCCCCGATGCAGGAAGATTCTGGGATATCATAGATAAATTCAAAGTCAATATTTTATATACCGCTCCTACTGCCATTAGATCATTAATGAGTTTTGGATTAGGTCCAGTAGATGGGCATGATTTAAGTAGTTTAAAAGTATTAGGTACCGTAGGCGAACCTATTAATGAAGAAGCATGGCATTGGTATGATGAAAATATTGGTAAGAAAAAATGTCCTATTGTAGATACTTGGTGGCAAACAGAAACAGGGGGTATTATGATTTCCAATATGGCGGGTATTACGCCCGGCAAACCTGGTTGGGCCACTTATCCAATGCCAGGTGTGAAAACTATTTTAGTAGATGACAAAGGAGCAGAAATAAATACCATGGAAGATGGTTTGTATAGAGGTAATTTATGTATTACCCAACCTTGGCCTGCCACTATTCGAACTACTTATGGCGACCACGAAAGATGCAGAACCAATTATTTCGCTACTTATCCTAATTTATATTTTACAGGAGATGGTGCTTTGAAAAATGAACTAGGTCAAATTAGAATTACCGGCAGAGTGGATGATGTATTAAATGTAAGTGGCCATAGAATTGGTACAGCCGAAGTAGAGAACGCTATTAATATGCATGCGGGTGTGGTAGAAAGTGCGGTGGTGGGTTATCCGCATGATGTGAAAGGACAAGGCATTTACGCTTATGTAATTTATACTGGATCGCATGATCAAGACACACACGGAAGTAGCGACATGATTAGAAAAGATATCTTACAAACTGTCACTAGAATTATTGGGCCTATTGCCAAACCAGATAAAATACAATTTGTATCGGGTCTTCCTAAAACACGTTCTGGAAAAATTATGCGTCGTATACTGCGCAAAGTTGCAGAGGGTGAATTGAAAAGTTTAGGAGATACTTCAACACTGCTTGATCCTGCAGTGGTTGATCAGATTGTTAAAGGAGTGCTTTAACAATTAATTATACTGCTCTTTAATAGATATGCATGAATCATCTTTTGCTTCGTGCTCGTCTTGATCGCTAAAATTTATAAATACGAATTAAAAGTCTGAACTCGCACTTTGTGCTCAAACATGCAGACTTTTTTAACTTTCGTATTTATAAATTTCTTTACGCTAAGACTCGAAACTCAGCAAAAGATGGCTCATTGCTATCTATATAAATTCGCAAGTAGATTATTTTTAAAACGCATTAAATTTGCAATGGGTCAAAAAAATAAAGTAAAATATATAAATACAATCCTGAGTGTACTTTCGAGTGAAACGAGAGGGAACGAAGGATTGGTATTTTATATTTACTTTATTATTGAGTCATAAGATTTTTCAACTTATTCGAAATCAAAAACAGAATGATGGAAGCAATCCCCGCCATGAATACGAAGAACATAAAGAACTCATTCAAGTTGCTAATTTGATAACCTGCAAA
>JBEIIN010000031.1:0-12609 GCA_040380795.1 Sediminibacterium sp.
AGGCTTACCAACGAATTTAATAGCGAGTATACCTATAGCGGAGGAGGCTTGAATTTTAGAACCAATCAAAAAAAGTATAATTTCTCTACAGGCTTTAGTTTGCAAAAGGCCCTATTAGTGGGAGAGAATATCAGTGCGAAAACAAAATTGAATCAAGACTTTAAGGATATCTTGCCAACCGCCACGTATCAATATAATTTCTCTCAAACGAAGAACTTGAATATTAATTACCGTACTTCTACCAATCAACCTTCCTTGACGCAGTTACAACCCGTATTAGATCAAAGTAATATTAATAGACAAACTATTGGTAATCCCGATTTGAAAAGAAGTTATGTACATAATTTAAATTTGCGTTTCTTCTCTTCTAAAATTATATCAGGGCGCAATTTCTTTGCGAATTTGAACGCCTCTTCTACCAATAATACTATCGTGAACTATGATAGTGTATTGCCTACTAGAGTTATTTTATCAAAACCTGTGAACGTGAATGGTGCTTACCGTGTGAATGGTAGTGTGAACTATGGTTTTGGATTAAAGAAAATATATTCAAGATTGAACTTTGGAATAAACGGAGGCGTAAGTAATAATATATCTTATGTAAATGCCTTATTAAATACCATTGTTACTAAATCATTGGGACCCTCTTTATCTTATAACTTTCAATTAGACGAAATCATTGATATAGATTTTTCTACTAGATATGCTTATAGCAAAACCAATAACGCCATTAACGCAGGTTTGAATACCAACTTTTTAACAAAGGTGTTTAGTGCCGAGATGAATAATTACCTGCCTAAAAACTTTTTACTCAATCAAAGCTTCACCTACACTGTTAACTCGGGAAGAGCAGCCGGCTTTAATAATTCTATTCCCATTTGGAATGCCAGCTTCTCTAAGTTTTTTATGAAGAATAAAAAAGCGGAATTAAGAGTAAGTGCCTTTGACTTGTTGAATAAAAATGCAGGTATTAGCAGAAACGTTTCCCAGAATCAAATCTTTGACCAACAATACAATGTAATTAACCAGTACTTCTTAGTAAGCTTTGTATATAGTTTACAAAAGTCGGGCTTGGGCGGCGGTCCTAGAAATGTGATGATTCGTATGAATTAATTATCTTTAGTACATCTTTATTAAAATACAAATTTTTAAAATAAACAATATGCGTAAAATATTCTTAGCACTAACAGTAATGCTTCTAGCTTTTACAAGTGCATTCGCTCAAGTAAAAGAAGGCAAGTTCATTTTTGAAAGAAAAGTGAACATGCATAAAATGATTACCGATCCTGAAATGAGGGCTCGTATTCCTGAGTTTAGAACAGATAAGTTTGAACTTTTATTTAACGAGCAGGCAAGTATGTTTAAAACCATCGTAGAGGAAGAAGCGCCTGACCCATTTGCCAATAGTGGCGGTGGTGGTGGAGGGGGAATGCGTTTTAATTTTAGAATGCCTGAAACAGCTACTTATACAGATATCCCTAATCAAATGCAATATGAGTCTCGTTCCTTATTCGAGAAAGAATTTTTAATTGTAGATTCCTTAAAGCCTAATAAGTGGAAATTATCGGAAGAAACTAAAACCATCGCAAAGTTTGTTTGTAAAAAAGCCACTACTATGATTGTCCCACAACAAATGAGTATGCGTTTTGGTGGTGGAAGAAATAGAAATAACGCAGATACAACTGCTCCTGTAAAACCAAAAGAAATTGAATTAGTAGTTTGGTATACAGAATCTATTCCTGTATCAGTGGGTCCTGATGCTTATGCGGGCTTACCTGGCGCTATCTTAGAAGTAGATAGTGATAATGGCGGTAATGTGATTACTGCGACTGAGTTTACAGCCAAGTATGCTGCTAAAGAATTGAAGCAACCTACTAAAGGAGATAAAATGAATCGCGCTCAATTTGCAGAAAGCATGAAAAAAATTATGGAAGACATGCAAAGAGGCGGTGGAATGGGAGGTATGAGAATGAGAATTAATCAATAATATACCACCTCCAACCAATGGTAATGGCTCTTGGTTCTCCTAAATAATAAGAGTAAGCGCTGCTTCCTTTTACACTAAAGTTTTTGGTAGCCATAGTAGAATAGTATGTATTGGTAAGGTTTAATACATTCAACCAAATTTCTGATTTCTTCAATTGAAGTCCGAACCTGGCATTCAATAAATTAAAGCCAGGGTAACGAGTGACATTGATTTCATCCATATAATAAGCCGATTGGTGTATCCATTCAAGCGAACTGCGTATTAGTTTAGTAGGCTTCCAGTTAAAAGATACATTATTGAATAAGTTGGGGGCCGCATTCATTTCTTTACCACTTACATCTACACCTTTGATACTGGTATTTAAATATTTATGACGTGTATTCGTACCATTAAGGCTAATATCCATAGAAGGTGATAATTGATAGCGTACCTGATATTCAATACCCGTATGGCTTGTAGCACCCGAGTTTTGATTTAAGTTGACGCCATCGGTTTGTCTTACCGAAATTATTTCATTCTTGCCTTGTAGAGAATAAATAGAAATTTCAGCGCTTAGTTTTTTACTTTGATACCAAGAGCCTATTTCTATATTAGAAAAATTTTGAGGTAATAAATAAGGTACTCTAATGGCATTATATATCTCGGTTATTTGAGGAGGTACAAAACCTTTGCTATAATTTAAATAACCACCCCATTTTCTTTGGTTATAAGTAAGCCCTAATTTAGGTGTGAACTGTGTAAAATTATTATTGGCCGAAGGCGTTCCAATAGGAAGTAGGTTATTAAAAAGGTATTCGAAATTATCATAACGCATGGTCATGTTCAAGCGAATAGCTTTATTCAAACTGGCGATATAATTAAAGTAAAAAGCTTTATTACTAATTTGAGTATTGTAATTGGTAATAAGCGAATCCCTAATAGGGTAAGTATATTTTGTGAATTTACCAATGCTGGTATCTTTTACAATATCTATATAGTTTGCTATTAAATTTTGATGGGTTATATCCCAATAACCACCCAACATTATTTTACTACTTAGCCATGGAATACTCCATACATGTTGAAGGTCTAATACATAAGCATTGAAATGGTTACTATTTACCTGGCCTTTAAATTTGGTGGCATTAGCAGTTGAAGCAATTAAATACGCAGGATTTTGGTCCATGGTATTATTTCGGTACATGAAATTGAAGGTCGTGTTTGAATGCTTATTCCAGTTATAGTCTAGGTTTTGTCGGAATCTTAAGGCATCAATTTTTCTAAAAGTGAAGCTTTGCTGTGAGCTAAAATTTTTCTGAAAAAATTTAATACTATCTAAAGAGCCTGTCATTTGTGTATAGTAATTAATGTATTGAAGGTTTTGATATCCCTTTAATTTTTCGTTGACTTTAAAAGTTCTTTTAACACTCAAGGCTTTTTTATTAAAATCGCTGTACTCGGTAATACCATTTTTTTGATCCGTCCAAGCAGCACTAATCATCCAGCCACCTGATTTGGTGGGAGCGCCCCAGCTCAAATCCAATTTTTTAAATCCTGTATTCGTTATTTGAGTACTTATAAAAGCATCGGCTTTACTAGGAACGGGTGTAGTTAATATATTCACCACGCCTCCGATGGCTTCCGCTCCATAGAGTGCCGAGGCAGGGCCTTTAATAATTTCAATACTATGAATATTGCTACTATTCATTTCAATAAGGGCATTGCTGCTAAATAAGCCACTGGTTCTAATGGGCATGCCATCTTCTAAATATAAATAAAGCCCTTTTAAGGAAATGGGTTGTCTAATAGACATCATATGTTGTTCATTACCAATGGTAGGCATATATACACCACTTACTTTATTCAATAGAAAATCAATTCTTTGTGCTTTCGCTTCATCAACAGTTTTGGGAGATAGTATGGAAATAGCTACAGGCGATTCTATTCTTTTCTCTTTCAACTTGTTGGCTGATACCACAATAGTGGTCAATTGGGTATAGCTTGTATCTTGTCCAGATGCAGTGGCCACAGTAAAAACTAAAATACCCAGCATAAATTTTCTGAAAAAAACCATATTTGCAAATTTAGTAGTTAATTTAGTTATTCAGTTTTTCGTTGAACCTATTTTATCATAATTCAAATTTATCCGATGCGTAAAATCCTATTCCTACTCACATTACATTTATTGGTAGGCGCCACTTTTATAACAGCCACTGCCCAAGTGAAAACGGTGCGAGCGCAAGCAAGCATTGTCAATGAATTATTAGCAGATCGTTTTAATAATTTACTACCCACTTTAATGGATCGTGCCAATATGGATTGTTGGGTAATCATAACAAGAGAGTATAACGAAGACCCTATACTGAGAACCATGCTACCAGCGGAGTGGATAGCAGCGCGTCGTAGAACTATGCTAGTATTTTATAGAAATAAGGAAAAAAATACGGTTGAAAAGTATGCAGTAGCCAGGTATGCAGTGGGTACAGAGATTGCTGCCGCTTGGGATGTTGCCGCTTTCCCTAATCAGTGGGATGCCTTGACTGCTTTATTGAGAAAGTTAAACCCAAATAAAATTGCCATTAATACATCGGCCGATTATGGACATGCCGATGGCTTAGATCATACAGAGTATCTAGAATTCATGCAAAGCTTAACTGCAAGCGAGCAAGCAAAGGTAGTTTCAGCAGAACCTTTAGGGGTAAGTTGGTTAGAAACTAGAACAGAAAAAGAAATGCAATTATATCCAACCATATTAAACATTACGCATGCTATTATTAAGGAAGGTTTTAGTAATAAAGTGATAAAGCCTAATGTTACCACAACGCAGGACTTAGTTTGGTGGTTTAGACAAAAATTAAGTGATAACGGCCTTATTACATGGTTTCAACCTTCTATAGAAATTCAAAGAAGAGTAAGCAATGAAAATGATGATGTGATTAGACCAGGCGATTTTTTACACGTCGATTTTGGAATTACTTATTTAAGATTGAATTCAGATGTACAAGAGCATGCCTATGTTTTACTACCTACAGAAAAAGAGGTTCCTGCTGCATTAGAAGCTGCATTTTCAAAAACGAATCAATTACAAGATTTTCTTACCAATGAATTTGCAGTGGGCAAATCGGGTAATGAAATTTTAAAGCAAGCCTTAACCAAGGCCAAGGCAGCTGGTATTAATCCAAGTATATACACGCATCCCATTGGCTTTCATGGCCACGCAGCAGGCACTACCATTGGTATGTGGGATTTCCAAAATGGTGTACCAGGTTCTGGCGATTACACGATGAAAGCCAAAACCTGTTACTCTATTGAATTAAATGCAACGCATACATTAGCAGGTTGGGACAAGCCAGTGAAAGTAGCATTAGAGCAGAATGGCTATTTTAGTGGAACTGGATTTGACTATATCGATGGAAGACAAACTAAAATTCATGCTATACAACCGAAATAAATTTTCTAGTATTAATTTTAAACAAGTATAAATAATTACTCATTCTAATTATAAAAAAAGCCCCGATTGATCGGGGCTTTTTTGCGGCAATATTTTAAAAGAATGTATAATAAGTACTCATTCTAATTATTATAAATAGCTATTTAGAAAAGAAATGAACAATAAAATAGGTAATTGCTGCAAGCACTCCACTTACTGGAATGGTTAACACCCATGCCCATAATAAGTTGGTGGTTACGCCCCATCTTACAGCACTTAAACGTTTAGTAGCACCTACACCTATAATAGATCCTGTAATGGTATGTGTAGTAGAAACCGGTATACCCATTTGACCTGTAAAAAATAAAGTAAATGCACCCGCTGTTTCAGCGGCTACACCTTCAAGTGGAGTTACCTTGGTAATTTTAGATCCCATTGTTTTTATAATTTTCCAACCACCACTCATGGTTCCTAAGCCGATGGCTAAATAACAAGATACTGGAACCCAATCTGGTAGTTGACTAAAGTCTTGCATACTTCCATTGGCAATTAATGCAGCACCTATAATACCCATTACTTTTTGAGCATCATTACCGCCATGTCCAATACTGAAGGCTGCAGAACTAAACAATTGCAACTTTTTAAACATGTAAGCAACGGAATGTGATGTAGGCGTTTTTATTTTCTCCACATACAGATATATGATCATAAATAAAATAGAAGCACCAATGATACCGTATACAATTACTGAATTATCTGCTTTATCAATTTCACTTCCGAAAGTTTTTTCAATATTGAATTTAGTTATTTTTGCTTTTACCTTTTCTATATTTTTATCGGCAATAGGATAAATACTATTTACAATTGTTAAAGCTGAGTCCAGGCTAATATTACCTTCTAAGTATAATTTTAATGGCTCTTTATACTCTTCAGTTTTAACTTTTGCAATAGCATAAATTGCTTTTGCGTCTTTATCTTCTGCCGATTTTGCTTCTACTACTAAAAAATCGTTTGCATTTCTAACTTCATCTTTTAATTTGCTAACAGCTACATTTTTTAACCAGCCACTATCTTTCGCAATACTAGCAATTGTGGCTGCGGAAGAATTATCAAAATCAGATAAATAAGGTGCTAAAAGATTGTAAGTTACATTTGCCTTTTCTAATTTTTCTTCATTTAATTGAAGGGCAGCTAATAAGCTAGCGTCGCCTTCTTGGTTTTTAAGATCACCTTTAATAGTAGTTATTTCTTTTTGGTATTTATCTATGCTATAAAACTTTTGAACGTTTTCTTTAATTTTAGTATCCTCAAACATATCAAACATTATCACGGTTCCAGCAGTGGCAATAATTATAATGGCAAACCGCCACCATAAATTCCGCATAATGGTTACGACGGATATAAAAATAGATATAATGATACCAATAATAGGCGCTAAGAATATAAATAAAATTGTTTTTATGATAGTGTCGCTGTCTACTATTTTAGCCCAAGAATAATCGATTCCTTTTATCATGAGTGCATGCGCAATGGCTGCACCTGCAAAGCCTCCAATTAAAGTATGTGAAGAAGAAGAGGGAATACCATACCACCAAGTAAGTAAGTTCCAGAATATGGCTGCCATTAAACCTGAAAAAATAACAGGTAATGTAATAAAGTCTTTGTAGACGGTTTTGCTAATAGAGTTAGCTACTGCGTGGTCTTTAAAAATCCAGAAGGCTACTGAGTTGAATAAGGCCGCCCATAATACTGCTTGAAAAGGTGTTAACACCTTGGTAGAAACCACTGTAGCAATAGAATTCGCTGCATCATGAAATCCATTGATATAGTCAAATATTAGCGCAAGTGCTATAATGATAATTAATAAAGTCATCTTGAATAAATTAAGGAATAAATTAAGCGTACTTGATAATAATAGATTCAACTACATTGGAAACATCTTCAATTTTATCGGTGGCAATTTCAAGTACTTGATATATCTCTCTTTTCTTAATTACTTCTTTAAAATCGTTCTCTTGTTCAAATAGTCTTTCAATACTCATGTCAAAAATATCATCTGCCTGATTTTCAATACTATTCACCTTAATCATGGCTTCAGTCATTTCCTTAATATTATTCATATTACGAAGCCCCAAGACTACTTTTTTAGTTTCTAGTGTACCTTGTAAAATTAATTCTGCTAGTTTATGTATACCTGTATCGTTAGGGTTTACTTTATAAAAATTAATCTTTTTAGCAGATGCATAAATATAGTCTGCAATATCATCAAGGGAAGAGGCTAAATAGTGAATGTCTTCTCTATCAAATGGGGTAATAAAGTTTCTACCTAATTCAGTAAAAATAGAATGTGTTAAATCGTCGTTCTTATGTTCAAGGTTTTCAATTTGTGCTAAAATATTAGCTCTTACATCTGCATCTGGCTCGTTGACCATTTCTTTTAATTTGATGCCCATTTCATATACATGTTCAGCTACTTCTTCGAATAATTGAAAGAAAACTCTATCCTTTGGCAAGAAAATTTTCATGATTGAATTAAAGTCCATAATAAGCGTTTTATAGGTTTGAATAATGCTTCACAAAAGTCCCCTTTTGGGCTCAAAACGGGTTCAGGCCTACATTACCAAATTGTTACCAAATGCATACTAGTTAAAACGAAGGCCTCTTAGGTAGGGGCCGAAAAAAAGGGAACCGTTTTCACGGCCCCCTTATAAAATCCATAGCTTTCCCCCAAAAGCTTCTCAAAAGAATACCATTTGAAAAAAAATATTATCCAATTGAGTTACCTATTAAGTTTCGTAATAGGTTATTTCCTATATTTAGATACTTGGACTCAAATAATAAATAAGTTATTTACCTAATTTTTAATTGATAATCAATGAATTACGCAAAATCTATACTATTTACAATTTTTCTCTCATTAGTCTTTATCCTAAGGGCTAATGCAGCAATCATTCAGCTTACAGAAAGGTTTAAAATTACTAATAGTCCATTTTTAGATAAGATAACTAGCATCCAAGACCTTGAATGCAAGGTTTTTCTATCCAAGCAAAATGAAATCATTCCTGTGGAGGGAACCATTTTTAAATTTAATGGGCAGGAGCTGATAAAGACTAAAGAGAAGCTTTACTTATTTATATCGCAAACTGGGGTTATTTATGAATTAGAAGACAAGGCCGATACTATGTATACTTTCCGCCGAATTGATAACACCATTAATATTAATTATAATATAGCGAGTAACATTTTTGTTTGGAACAAACGTATTTATAGTTATGGGGGTTATGGTTTTTGGAAATTAAATGGTCATTTAAGGGCTTTTAATTTTTTAGACAAGGAATGGGATATTGTACCTGCTAATGATGAAATAATATCTAATGGGCATAATTGGTTTTCAAAAAAGGAAGGCAGAGTATATGTTCCTTTTCAATCTATTGTTAATGCAGGAATTGTGGGCCCTGAAAGTATAACAGGAAAAAAAAACTATGATAGTTATTACTTAGACATTGCTTCTACAAAATGGATAAAATTGGGATCGATGCAAGCAAACGCCAAAAAATTAGTAGAAGAAGCTAGTATAACAAATTCATTTTTTGCCATTGACAGCGGGTACATTTATTTAAATAAAGATGAAGCGTATTATTTAAATTTCATTGCCAATAAAGTATATAAATCTAATAATTCAGAACTGAATCAATTTTTCATAAGAAGAGCGAATAGCACTGATATTTTTTTATACAAAGATTCTATATTTAGTTTTAGTCCAGAGAATCAATCTTTTTTTACTAAAAAATTCTCTTCCGATTCATATGAGCTAATGAATTATGCTATTTGGGGGCTTGATGATAATTATTTTTATGTTATTATTTTCATCGTTTTTGTTTTAACTGTATTTGTTTTTTCTATTTGGCTTTTTAATAGAAGTGTTAGTAAAAAATTAGAACAGTCACAGCTTAAAATTTTAAAATCAAAATCAACCAATCAGGCCTTTGTGGGCACGGAAGTGGCTTTACTTTCTTTATTACTAAAAAATTCTAAACAAAGCTTGAATGTAGAAATTAATGATATTAATCATGTCTTGGGCATCAAGGATAAAAATGTGGGGCTACAGAAAAAAGTGAGAAGCGATATGATTAACGCTATTAACGAAAAGTATCAATTCATTACACAGTCTGAATTACAGCTTATAAGTAGTGTGCGCAAGGAAGATGATAAAAGGTTTTATGAATATTTCATAACGTCAACTGAAATAAAATCTATTGAGCGAATTTTAGAGCAAAATTGATTTGTCATAAAATTGTAAAATTATACCACTCTTAGACTAAGTTTTGTCTTGATTATATCTATGGATGTATTCAAAGTTCGAGCTTTGCGGCTCGATGTCTAAGAAGCCCTTACTATTATTATTTTTTATTATTCCTCAATGCTTATGGGGCCAGGCAAAGTTTGTTAATGATACTTTATTTTCCAATAGCGACAGTGTTGTAGTTACAGCTACCAGAACAGAGCGAAAATTAAACAACCTTACCGTTCCTGTTACCATCATCAATGCAAAAACGATTCAACAGAATGGATCACTGCGTTTGACGGATATTTTAAAAGAACAAACTGGCATCAACTTGACTAGTGGTTTCGGTGCTGGGATACAATTACAAGGGCTTAATCCAGACTACACTATTATATTAATCAATGGAGAACCATTGGTTGGACGCACTGCTGGGGTATTGGATTTAAATAGAATAGCGCTTGGAAATATTAAAAAAATTGAAATTGTAAAAGGTCCTTCCTCTAGTTTATATGGTAGCGAAGCCATGGCAGGGGTAATTAATATTATTACCGATGCAAGCATGGGTGCGCCACTGACCATGGGTCTCAGGTATGGCACTTACAATACTATAGATGCCAATCTTGAAACAAAATTACAAACCAGCAATTTTCAATACCAAGGATTTTTGAATAGTTATAATACAGATGGATATAGTATTCGTCCCAATAGTAATAGTCGCGTTACCACACCCATTGATAGATATTCAACGACTCAACAAATTAAATGGGATCTATCCAGCAAAACCAATTTTGTTTTGAACACGCGATATACAAGTGAGCAAATTCAAAATGAAATTGCAGTAGCCAATAATGGTGTCACTATTTATTCTATTGGTAAAGAAAATATTAAAGATATAAATGCATCTGCTACAATCAATCATCGTTTTTCTAAAGCTTTAAAAACGAGTGTAAGAACATATACAACCACCTACGATGCTATTCAAAATTTATTAACAATTAACGGACTGCCTTATAGAGATGTATTGAATCATAATTTTAAGCGTATAGAAAATCAGACCGATTGGAATCTTAGTAAAAAGTTACAAGCGGTCTTTGGACTTGGCGCAGTTTGGGAAGGTGTGAAAAGTAGTCGTTATGATAGTGAAAAACTAAGAAAACAAAACGATATTCAATACGCATTTACACAATGGGAGTGGAAGCCATCGGAGCAATTTACTTTGATTAGTGGATTAAGATTTGATCAAAACAGGCAATTTGCTTCTGCATACAGTCCTAAGATTTCAATGTTGTATAAGTTAAATCCACAACACCAATTTAGATTCAGCGTTGGTCAGGGTTTTAAAGCACCAGATTTTAGACAACTTTTTTTAGATTTTACTAATGCAGCTGCGGGAAGTTATAGTGTATTTGGTTCTGCACAAGCACAACAAGTCATCGCTAGGCTAGATGCACTTGGACAAATTGGAAATTTATTTCCAAATTACTATTTATTAAAAGCACTTAAACCTGAATATTCTAATGGCATGCACTTTACTTGGGATTGGAAAATCAATACCCGTTCTGCAGTTTCATTACAATTATTTAGAAATGATATTAAAAATTTAATTGAATCGCAACAAGTAGGCACTTATATCACAGGCGCTCAAATATTTAGTTATTTAAATATTGGACGTGCCTTTACAACTGGTTTTGAGGCAGAAGGACAACATAGATTCAATGCAAATTGGTCGCTGAATGGTGGCTATCAATTTTTAAGCACTGGAGACAAAGACCAGATTGCAGCAATAAAATCTGGTACTGTCTATACAAAAAATAACCAAGGCTATAGCAGACTCATGAAGTTGAACGAGTATGTAGGCTTACCTAATACAAGTACACATAAACTACAAGTAAAATTAAATTATAATTCCCCCAAGGGTTATTACTTGAATCTAAGAGCCATTTACAGAAGCAGATGGGCTGTTAATAATAATAACGGCAATGAAGTTTTTGACAATGGTGATGTATTTGCTAGTGGCTATGTTGCCATCAACAGTGCTGCTGGCAAATCATTCAAGAATGGGTTAAGTATACAGGGCGGGGTAGATAATATTTCTAATTATATCGATGCTGCTAACCTACCTAATTTACCGGGAAGAACATTCTACACAAGTATTAAATATCAATTACAAAAAAATAAAAATTAAAAAATAAAAATCAATAACACATGAAAATGAATCTACAAAAAATTGCGATGGGATTAGGATTGAGTATTGCTTTAGTTGCTTGTACTAAAGACGAAGAGACAATTGTTGTTCCAGTGAGCGCCATTACAGTGAAAGATCTTGCTGCAGACACTGTAACTGGTTTAGGCCTGGATGGTAGACCGCAAAGTGCTGGTACCACAACTTATTATAGTCTAGTAGACAATAAAGCCATTGCTTCTACAGATGCTGCATCTACTAAATGGGATATTGCTTTTTCATCGACTAAAATATTAATCAATGGAGGCACAAGTGGTCCGGGTATTGGCGGTGCTTTTGTTCAAATTGGTTCATTTGATACGTTTACATCGATACCGGCAGATTCAAATTTTAAAACGGATAATGCCAATGCAGCTTCTTTTGCAATTCCATTAGGTAGTGGAAAAGCTTGGTATAACTATGATGGATTAACTACACTTGTAAGTCCAATCGCAGGTCGAGTATTAGTGATTAGAACTGCAACTGGTAAATTTGCAAAAATTGAAATCATAAGCTATTATAAAGGAGGTGTTACCTTACCAGCTTCTGCATCAGTGAATGATAAATTATTTAAGCAACGTTATTACACATTTAGAGATGCGTATCAAGCAAATGGTTCTAAGGACTTTTAGCTTTGAAACTCCAAGTGATCAAAAACTCCGCAACTGTTTCGTCTGCGGAGTTTTTGCCTTTAGACATACTTACAA
>JBEIIN010000032.1:0-12475 GCA_040380795.1 Sediminibacterium sp.
ACCCTCCTATCGTAAGCTAGAAGCCATTAAAAAAATGTTTCCAGCCATTCCTATTTTGGCCATGACGGCATCTGCCATACCACTAGTGCAAGAAGATATTATCAAACAATTAGTATTAAAGAATGCTAGCGTAATTAGTAGTTCTTTTTTAAGACCCAACTTATCTTACCGCGTTCACAAAGTAGCTACCAAAATACATAGCCTTCGAAAACTCTTAGATAGCATAAATGGCAGCCTCATTATTTATGCTAATACGCGTAATAATGTAAGTCAATTAGCAAGGCTATTACAAGACTATGGCTATGCAGCAGGTGAATACCATGCAGGCATGCCTTATGCAACAAGACAAAAAGTGCAAGAAAATTGGATGAATAATAAAATTCGAATTGTCGTTTGCACCAGTGCTTTTGGAATGGGTATTAATAAACCCGATGTACGTGCCGTTATTCATTATGACTTACCCAATAGTATAGAACAATATTACCAAGAAGCAGGTCGTGCAGGAAGAGACGGCAAGCCCGCAGAAGCTATTTTGCTTTTTCAACAAAACGATTGGGATTATTGGCAAATGCTTCAAGAGAAAAAATATCCACCCATTGAGACTATTAAAAAAGTATACCAAGACTTAGCCGATTTTATTCAAGTACCCATTGGCATAGGCGAAAAACAAGAATTTCCTTTTGACTTTGAAAATTATTGTAGCATTTTCAAATGGGATAAAATGATAGCGCGAAGTGCACTGCAGTGGATAGAACAAGAAGGCCATGTAAAATTTTCAGCAAGTTCTTTTAAGCCATCACTGGTTCAAGTCATTGCCGATAGAAATACCATTGAGGAGTTCGAACAGGCAAATCCTATGGCAGGTGCTGTATTACAATTAATACTTAGAACTTATGGAGGCATTTTAGATAGCCCTCAATTTATCAACGAAAAATTAATTGCTTCCTTATTGCAAAGAGATATTGAATTTGTTCAAAAAAACTTATTGTTTTTAGCGCAGGTGGGTCAAATAAGCTTTGAGCAAAAAGAGAGTCAACCTGTGGTGCAATTCTTATGGAATCGAACGGCAGCCGCCTTTATGAAAATAGATCTTGATAATTATCAGCTTAGAAAAAAGGCCTTCCTGCAACGCGTCAAGCAGTTCACAGACTATATCTGGGCCCATGATATGGATTGTAGGAGTAGTTATTTAGCTGCTTATTTCGGAGAAAAAAATCCAAGTAAATGTAAAATATGCGACCTTTGTACTGGAAGTCAAAATAGTAGATTTTAACAATACATTACAATAGGCGAATCAAACGCCTTGTTTTAACAAAAGATTGGAAATTAATATTTTGAACCAGGCATTGAATCATCGTTTCTTTACATAGAAGCAAAAGAAACAATAGTAAAAGAAGCAATCATATAGCAATTATATAATAGAATTAAAAGCATAAAAGAAAAATTAATCAAATGGAAGACAAAAAAAAGTATAAGATTTTATTGTGTGAGGACGATAGCAATTTAGGTTTAGTCTTGAAAAACTATTTAGAACTGGACGAATACGAAGTAACCCTTGAAAGAGATGGTCGTTTAGGACTAGCTGCTTTCCAAAGAGAAAAATTTGACCTTTGCTTATTAGATGTGATGATGCCCCATGTAGATGGCTTTACCTTGGCAGAAGAAATTAGAGATATAGACCCTGAAGTACCTTTATTCTTTTTAAGTGCTAAAACTTTAAAAGAAGATATTATCCATGGCTATAAATTAGGCGCCGATGATTATATCACTAAGCCTTTTGATAGTGAGGTATTAATGTTTAAAATTAAAGCCATTATCAAAAGAAATGAAGAAGACAATAAAGTAAGTGATAATATCGAATTCCAATTAGGTAAGTATCATTTTAATCCAAGACTAAGGGAATTAAAAATGGGCGATAGCTCGCATACGCTTTCTCCTAAAGAAAATGAATTATTAAAAATGTTGGCAGAAAATATAAATGATTTACTTACCCGCGAAAAAGCATTGAAGAAAATTTGGGGTAGCGACACTTATTTTAACGGCAGAAGCATGGATGTATATATTGCCAAATTAAGAAAGTACTTAAAGGAAGACGATCAAATTGAAATCGTTAATATTCATGGTAACGGATTTAGATTGGTAGTTTCTTAAATTCCAAACTACTATCTAAATAATTCTGGGTTATTGGAAGCATGGCCTGAAGGCGGCTTCTTTCCTAAATGCTTATAAGCCTTCTGTGTAACTTCTCTACCTCTTGGGGTTCTTTGTAAAAAACCTTCTTGAATTAAAAAAGGTTCATAGACTTCTTCAATGGTACCCGACTCCTCACCTACTGCAGGGGCGATAGTGCTAATACCTACAGGCCCTCCTTTGAATTTTTCAATAATGGCTAGTAAAATTCTATTGTCCATCTCGTCTAGTCCATGCTCATCCACATTCAACGCTTTTAAAGCATGTTGTGTAATACCTATATCTACCGTGCCATCGTTTAATACTTGTGCAAAGTCGCGTACACGTCTTAATAATCCATTCGCAATTCTGGGTGTACCCCTACTTCTTCTAGAAATTTCTCCAGCAGCGGCTGAATTAATATTCACATTTAATATGCCCGCACTTCTTAGAATTATTTTTTCAATTACAGTGGCTGGATAATATTCCAAGCGAGACTTAATACCAAATCTTGAAAGTAGTGGTGCTGTTAATAAACCACTTCTTGTAGTGGCACCTACTAAAGTAAAGGGATTCAGATTAATTTGAATACTTCTTGCATTGGGACCACTATCAATCATGATATCTATCTTATAGTCCTCCATGGCTGCATATAAGTATTCTTCCACCACCGTACTTAAGCGGTGTATCTCATCTATAAATAAAACATCATTGGGTTCTAGACTCGTTAATAAACCTGCTAAGTCACTTGGCTTTTCAATCACAGGACCTGAGGTTTCTTTTATTTGCACACCCATTTCATTGGCCACAATTCTACTTAAGGTAGTCTTGCCTAAACCTGGAGGGCCATGAAATAAAATATGGTCCAATGCTTCACCGCGCATCTTGGCTGCCTTAATAAAAATACTAATGTTTTCAATAAGCTGTGGCTGTCCCGCAAAGGCTTCCATTTCTCTGGGGCGAATACTATTTTCAAACTCTTTGTCTAAAGAGTTGATTTCATTATTCGTATTATCTAAAGGTGAATTTGCCATGCTTATTTTTAAACTATTAAATTACAATATTGACCATCTTGCCTTTTACAAATATGAGCTTTTTTATAGGTTTATCCTCCACCCATTTTTTAATCACTTCATTTTCTAATACAATGGCGCGCACTTGATCCTCGCTAGCGTCAAGCGCTATAAGAATATTAGCTCTTAACTTTCCATTAATACTAATAGGATATTCTTTTGCTGTCTCAGTTACATACTGTGTATCAAAAACCGGATAAGCCGCATCTACCACTAAACCTTCCATACCCAATACCTGCCACAACTCTTCTGCAAAATGGGGCGCATAAGGGGTTAACAGAATAACTAGTTGAGAAAGTATTTCTTTTTTATGACAATTTAAATCGGCTAGTTCATTCACACAAATCATAAAACTACTTACTGCGGTATTAAAACTAAAACGCTCTGTATCTTCTTCAATTTTTTTAATAGCCTTATGTAGCACTTTTAATTCAGCAGCTGTAGGCGCCTCGTCCACCCATACCTTCCCTTTTATTTCATCAAAAAATAAACGCCAGCATTTTTTTAAAAAACGGTGCACCCCTTCAATCCCTTTTGTATCCCATGGTTTACTTTGCTCCACCGGCCCTAAAAACATTTCATACATTCTAAATGTATCAGCACCATATTTTTCTACTAAGTCATCTGGATTTACGGTATTAAATTTCGATTTAGACATTTTTTCTATCTCTACCCCACATATATATTTACCGTCTTCTAAAATAAATTCAGCTTTTGCATAGTCGGGTTTCCATTTTGTAAATGCTTCCGTATCTAATTCAACGCCGTCTACTATATTAACATCCACATGCAAGGCGTCTACCTCATGCGCTTGCTTTAATCCACTTGATACAAATTTTTGCGTACCCCTAATTCTATATACAAATCGAGAGCTACCTTGTATCATTCCCTGATTTAACAATTTCTTAAAGGGTTCATCAAAACCAATATGGCCTAAATCAAATAATACTTTCGTCCACATTCTGCTATAGAGTAAATGCCCAACAGCATGTTCTGTGCCCCCAATATAAAGGTCGACTTGCCCCCAATAATCACTTGCTTTTCTGCTACAGAACGCTGTATCATTAGCAGTATCCATATACCTTAAAAAATACCAGCTACTGCCTGCAAAGCCAGGCATAGTATTGGTTTCATAGTTTTCTGCTTTCCATGCAGTAATATTCGCCAAGGGACCCTCGCCTTCTGGTCCAGGAGAATAGTTGTCTACGGTGGGTAATAATAAAGGAAGTTCTTTTTCTGATAAAGGATAAGCTATTCCATCTTTCCATTTAATAGGAAAAGGCTCGCCCCAATAACGCTGTCTACTAAAGGCAGCATCGCGCATTCTATAATTAATCTTAGACTTGCCAATACCCATGGCCTCTAATTTTTTAGCCACTATAGCAATCGCATCTTTTTGCATTATTCCATTTAGAAAATCGCTATTAGATAAAATACCTTCTTTAGTCGGATTCGCTTCCTCTCCATTAAACGCGGCTCCAATAATATTAGTAATAGGAATATTAAAATGTTGCGCAAATTTAAAATCACGATCATCTCCACAAGGCACAGCCATGATGGCCCCAGTACCATAACCCGCTAATACATATTCTGAAATCCAAACAGGTATTAAGGCATTGTTAAAAGGGTTGGTCACATAGGCGCCTGTAAAACATCCAGTAATTTTTTTCTCCGAAATACGCTCCCTCTCACTTCTGCTTTTTACATAAGCAATATAGTCAGTAACGGCTGCTTTATGGGTAGTGGGTGTAATAGTTTCAATAAGTGAATGTTCAGGCGCTACCACCATAAAGTCCACCCCAAAAATAGTATCAGGTCTTGTAGTATATACCTTTAAACTACCTGTATGCCCTTGTATGGCAAAATCAATTTCAGCACCTTCACTTCTACCAATCCAATTTGATTGCATTTCTTTCATGGCTTCACTAAACTGAATGGTCTCTAGCCCCGATAAAAGCCTATCTGCATATTCTGTAATTCTTAAATACCATTGACGTAATTTCTTTTTCTCTACAGGATGTCCTCCTCTTTCACTAAATCCATTAATCACTTCATCATTGGCAAGTACCGTACCCAAGGCCGCACACCAATTCACTTCGCCATACCCACAAAAAGCCAAACGGTACTGCATTAAAATAGCCTGCTTTTCTTTTTCAGTATACCCTTTCCAATCATTAGCTGTAAAATTTAAAGAAGCGTCGCCTGGGCAACTATGATTTGCATTGCCTTGTTTTTTAAATGCAGCTTCAAGTGTTGCAATGGGCATTGCTTTAGCTGCCTCTTTATCAAAATAGCTATTGAATAATTGTAGAAAAATCCACTGTGTCCATTTATAATAACTAGCATCACAAGTTTTCACTTCTCTATCCCAATCAAAACAAAATCCAATATTGTCTAATTGTTTTCTAAAATTATTGATATTATCATAAGTGCTTTTAGAAGGATGCACTCCATGTTCAATAGCATACTGCTCTGCAGGTAATCCAAAGGCATCATAACCCATGGGGTGTAAAACATTAAAACCTTTTAGTCTTTTATATCTGCTATAAATATCTGATGCTATATAACCTAGGGGATGACCAACATGCAAACCCGCACCACTTGGATAAGGGAACATATCCAAAACATAAGCCTTAGGCTTAGTAGAATCATTACTTACCTTGTACGCCTTTTTTTCCTGCCAAATAGTTTGCCACTTTTTTTCAATGGCCCTAAATTGATACTCCATTTCTTAGTTTTCTTTATAAAAGGTGGAAAAACTAACAATTCTTTAACCAAATTTTGGGCCTACCCCGTTTTGCGTAAAAAATGTCCGAATTCACCCTCTGCAAATGTAAGCCATTAGCGTTCAAAACCCTACATTTGCAAAGCGAACAACTAAAATTTTAATGCTATGGCTTCTACCGGAACATCGGCGCTGAAACGCAGCAAACCCAACTACATTTATAGTATTGTAGGGGTGGCCATTGTTTTATTTATTATGGGCATTATGGGCTGGTTATTTTTAAACCTTCAGTCAATTGGGGACAGCTTTAAAGAGGATATTCGTATTAGCGTTTATGTAAGAACGGCTGACAAAAATACCGTGGGCGCTATTGAAAAATTTATAGCAAGTCAACCCTATGCAAAAAATGTAGAATACATTAATAAAGAAAAGGCAAAGGCCATCTGGAATAAAGAAAATAATGAAGACTGGGCAAAAATTTTAGAGGCTAACCCACTTCCTGAAAGTATTGACTTTTTTGCCAAGGCAGATTATGTAAATACAGATAGTTTATCAAAAATTACAGCGGCTATTGAAAATACCTTTCGCAAAGATGTTGCAGACATTCAATATCCAAAAAGTTTGGTCACTAACTTAAATGAAAGAGCTTCAAAAATTGGGATTATATTTTTAGTGATGTCCATTATACTTTGCATTATTGTAATTATTAGTATTGATAACACTATTCGCTTAGCTATGTACAGTAATCGCTTTTTAATTAAGACCATGCAAATGGTGGGTGCTACCCGTAATTTTATTTCTAAGCCTTTATTAATTCGTGCTTTATTAAATGGTTTAATTAGCGCCTTTATAGCCATTTTCCTTTTGTTTGGATTAATTGAATGGGCCACTTCGCAGTTTCCTCAAATAGGTATGTTACAAGGAATTAGCAATAGTTTAATTTTATTTGGAGGCCTTATTTTACTGGGTGTAGGTATTTCGGTATTGAGTACTTACCGTAGCGTTTTAAAATATTTAAAAATGAAATTGGACGAATTATATTAATTGTATCCAAACTTTTACAAATAATTTATTGAAAATAAAACTTGAAACCATGAGTCAGAAACAAAAAACAAAATCACTTGATTTTTTTGGAAAATCTAATTATACATGGATGCTTATTGGAGCAGCTTTAATCATAGTGGGTATGTTCTTGATGTCTGGTGGAAAAAGTGCCGACCCCAATGTATTCAATGAATCAGAAGTCTATAGCTTTAGACGTATTACCTTGGCGCCTATTGTGATCATCGCAGGCTTTATTATTGAAATATATGCGATTTTCAAAAAGTCATAATAATGAATATTTTTCAATCCATCATTATTGCCATTATTGAAGGCATCACCGAGTTCTTGCCTATTTCCAGTACGGCCCACATGAAGTTTGCGAATCCTTTTTTAGGTATTGAAACTAGCCCCTTTGTGGATTTATTTGAAATTGTGATTCAATTAGCAGCCATTGCATCGGTGGTGGTTATCTACAGAAAAAAGTTTTTTGATTTTAAACGTCCTAGTTTCTATTTTAAATTAATAATTGCCGTAATCCCTGCTTTAATTTTCGGTGCTCTTTTGAAAAAACATATCGATGCCGCTTTAGGTAATCTATGGATCATTGCTATTGTGATGGTAGCAGGGGGTGTCATACTACTTTTCATTGATAAATTTTTTGCAAAAGCAGAAGCTGCAAAAACCGAGGAGTCGGATCAACAGGACGTTACTTATAAGAAGTCATTTATCATTGGTTGTTTTCAAGTCTTATCTATTTTATTTCCTGGATTGAGCAGAAGTGCTGCTACCATTATTGGTGGAATGAGTCAGCAATTAAATAAAAAAACAGCTTTAGAATTTTCTTTTTTCTTAGCAGTGCCTACCATGTTGGCCGCTTCTGCAAAAAGTACCTTAGATGTTTATCAAACCAATCCGGAAGTGTTTGGACAGGAGAATCTTCTAATATTATTAATAGGTGCAGTAGTTGCATTTCTGGTAGCTCTATTAAGTGTGCAATTTTTTATGCGCATTGTACAAAAGCATGGCTTTGCCCCTTTTGGCTGGTACCGTATTGTATTAGGCCTGAGCATTTTAGGTCTATTATATACCAATTATCTTTGCTAATGCGTTCCTATAGGAGAGTTGAGTAATTATTAGTATTTTTAAAACACTAAACAATTGCTAATGCAAACAGCTTCTAAAAAAGTAGTGAACGGTTGGGCCATGTATGATTGGTCTAATAGTGTATACAATCTTGTTATTACTTCTACCATATTTCCTGCTTATTACGAAGCAGTGACTGGTGATGGCAATGAAAATACTTTAATTGATAAAATAAAAATAGGTTCTTACGAATTTTCTAATACCGCACTTTATAATTATGTATTAGCCATTGCCTTTGTCATTGTAGCCATGCTCTCCCCTATTCTTTCCTCCATTGCCGATTATAGAGGTAATAAAAAACAATTCCTTCGTTTCTTTTGTACCATGGGAAGTTTAGCCTGCGCTTCTTTATACTTTTTTGACAGCAATCATATTATGGGTGGTTTATTTTCAGTCATTATTGCCTGTATAGGATTTTGGAGTAGTTTAGTTTTTTACAATTCTTATTTGCCAGAAATTGCTTCCCCTGAAGACCGCGACCGTATTAGCGCCAAAGGATTTATGATGGGATATATTGGATCGGTACTTTTACAATTAATATGTTTTGTTTTTGTACTAAAACCTGAACTATTTGGTATTACCGTGGGTAGGGCATCTCAAATTTCATTTTTACTAGTGGGAATTTGGTGGATGGGTTTTGGATGGATGTCTATCTCAAGGCTTCCACAAGGCAGAGGTGTAAAAGGCGCACACAGTAAAAATTTAATTACCCAAGGCTATAAAGAATTGCATAAAGTATGGATTGAATTAAAAGATCTACCCGTACTTAAAAGATTTTTATTCTCCTTTTTCTTCTATAATATGGGTGTACAAACTGTAATGCTAGCAGCCACCTTGTACGGAAAAAGTGAATTAAATATTCCTACCACTAATTTAATTTTAGCTATTTTAATTATACAAATTGTGGCCATACCAGGTGCCCATATAATGGCAAAGCTGGCTAGTAAATGGGGCAATTTCAATACCATTATGATAGCCATTATTATATGGATTGGCGGTTGTATTATGGGTTATTATTTACCTAGAAACGCGGTGGTTCCTTTTTATACTTTAGCTGTGGTAGTAGGTTTTGTAATGGGAGGAATTCAATCGGTAAGCAGAAGCACTTATTCCAAATTAATGCCAGAAACACATGACACCACCAGCTATTTTAGCTTCTTTGATGTCACTGAAAAAGTAGCCATCGTGATTGGCATGTTTAGTTTTGGTTATATTAATGAAATTACAGGCTCACAAAGAAATTCGGTATTAGCCTTGTGTACATTTTTTATCATCGGGCTTATTTTATTATACCGTACTTCAAAATTAAAAGGACATGCAGGCATTTAGTCTAGAAACTGGTAAATTTAAATTAGATGGTGGTGCAATGTTTGGTGTCGTGCCAAAATCTATATGGAATAAAACTAATCCAGCAGATGAAAATAATTTATGCACTTGGGCACTGCGTTGTTTAGTGATTAAAGAAGGTGACCGTACTATTTTAATAGATACAGGCATGGGCGATAAACAGGATGCCAAATTCTTTAGTCATTATCAGCATCATGAAAAAATTACTTTAACTGATGCGCTTCAAAAAATAAATATAGGGGTAGAAGATATCACCGATGTATTATTAACGCATTTACATTTTGATCATGTGGGTGGCGCTATCACAAAATTGAATGATAAGTTGGTGACCAGCTTCCCGAATGCTACTTATTGGGTAAGTGAGCCTCAATGGAAATTAGCCCTGCATCCAAATAGAAGAGAAAAGGCTTCTTTTTTGACGGAAAATATTATACCCATTAAAGAAAGTGGCCAGCTAAAATTAATTACCCTACCTCCTTTTCAAAGTAGTACTAGTTTACAAGAAATAAAATTTACAGAAGCTATTAGCTGCTTAGTGGTGCATGGACATACCGAAGCGATGCTACTGCCAAAAATTAAAATGGGTAATGAAACCATTGTATATATGGCAGACCTACTGCCTTCTATAGGCCATATACCCCTGCCCTATGTGATGGGTTATGATATGCAACCACTTATTACCTTGGAAGAAAAAGAAAAGTTTTTAACTGCCGCTCTTAAGGAAAATTATATTTTATTTTTTGAGCACGATGCAGTGAATGAATGCTGCCGTTTAATAGCTACTGAAAAAGGAATAAGAGCGGGGGCTAGCTTTACTTTAAAAAATATTTTATAAATTATATTAGGTAATGATTCAATATAAAAATGCACAGTAATTCTATACTATTATTATTCGGTATATAATTTCAATATAAATAGGGTGCTAATTATCAACCAGCTCGATTAAAGAACTCAAGGGGTATCTAATATTTTCATAGCCCACTAGGTCAACCTTTATGCTTCCCACCACAATGGGCGTTTCAATACGAACGGGTATATGATTTTCATCGTCAGTCACCCAGATAGTCATTTTTTCACCCCCATCAAACATACTACCTTTTAGCAATAAGGGTGCTAATTTAATCACTTTAAATTTCCCATATTTTGTGGTAATGACTTCTCTGCCTAAATACTTAAAATAGGAAGGATATAAACTTTTGTCAAGAAAAAAATTAAGAGCAATTTTATCATTGATGACCAAATTTGAATAATTGAAATTCCTAGCAGCATAAATGGCGCTTACCACATCGAAAGTGCATTCCGATGTTTTATATACTTCCTCTTCTGTACTAGCTGTTCTAGCTTTCTGATTAAACTTCACCATTTCCTTTTTATGAAAAGAACCTTCGTTTATTTGTCTTGTAAATTGATAAGGTAGTAAGGTTTTAGCGTCCACCACCGATTCATATTTATCCCTTACTTTAAATATCCAATCATATTTTGAGTTAGATTTTCCAATAGCAGTAAAAGTAAAAGCGTCATTATCATTAAAGCTAGTAGACTGCACCATAAAGTCTGTCTTGCCTGCATTGACATAAAGCCCAATGACATTATAATAAATAGTATAACTAATCTTCTCTCCGGCATTAAAGGCAGTATTATTTAAATTACACAAGCCTTTATCATTACTTGGTAAAAAGGTGAAAAAAGAGAATATAAAAAAAAGGAAATGCATCTTAGTGGTTTACTTGTTGGGTTGTTTATTTATTGGGGGAGACGACTGTAAAATTATTGCTTTATCCTGTAATTTATTAGGAGAATAGAACCAATTATAGCAGGTAATAAAAAATTAACAGACCATATGATGGTACTTACACAGATAAGCATTAGACTATTGTCATAAAAAGGACTTAATAACAAAACAATGAGTTGACCTCTAATTACCACATCCGTTAAAGCAATGGAAGGAATTAGACTTAAACAAAAAAACAAGACCGACAAGGCAACCCAAAGATCCAGCATACCAATGGGGATATTGAATATTTTAACTACCCAGGTATATTGTAGTATAAAAACACAATATTTTAAAAAAGCAAATAAGACCAATTGCCCCTTTAATGTTGTTTTAATTTGAAGTAAGGATAATTTTTTTAGCCAGCCTGTAAAATTACCTGGATGAAAATAAATGACAAAGGCAGCAGCTACCATAAAAGGCCCCACCCATTTTAACCAAGGTAAAAAAGGCAGATTATAAAATAGCCCAATGCTTCCAAAAAACAAGGTAATTAATAACTGCGCATAAGAGGCCCAAGCCATTTGAGCCAGCCCTTTTAATTTATTACCTGCTTCTAAAAATAAAATTCTACCTACATAATCACCCGACCTAGCGGGGGTAAAAAAGGCGAAAGCCTGGCCTACTAAAACAGATTTAAAAGATTTTAAAATAGAAGTAGGATTTAATGCTGCTAAGACCAACTTCCATTTAATGGATTCCATTAAATAATTTAAAACAAATAAGATAATTAAGACAGCCCATTGAAAAAAGCTAATGGTGTAAAATTGTTGCTTAATTTGATCTCCAAATTGATTTAGATTATCATTGGTAGCTACTTTATTATAAATAGCCACTGCGCATACAAGGAACAAAATAAATCCAATAGAATTATTGAAATAAGTTCTTAATTTTTTAAGTAGCTCTTGATTCATTGAGCACAAAGTTCGGAATTTGCTATGATATATGTAACTTTATTGTGCATGTCAAAAACACCCATTATTTTAGGAATTGATCCAGGCACCCAAATACTAGGGTATGCAATTTTAAAAGGGGGCCTAAAGCCTGCCCTCATTACAATGGACGTCTTAAAAATGACCAAGGAAAAAGACATTTATGCAAGGCTTCAAATGATACATGCTAGAATCATTGAATTAATAGAAACTTATCAGCCCACCCATTTTGCTATTGAAGCGCCCTTCTTTGGAAAAAATATTCAAAGTA
>JBEIIN010000033.1:0-12377 GCA_040380795.1 Sediminibacterium sp.
AGGCATTACTACAATGTCTCTCCATACGTACTTCTAAAGTTTCTAGGCTTTTACTTAAAACCCATGCATTGAAAGGAGAAAGAGAAGGGCCTGTAGCACGGCAGAATAAATACATTTCATGGATTAAGTCCTTACGACCTACAACAGCACCTCCTAAAACACGGCCTTGTCCATCTATCCATTTAGTGGCTGAATGAATAACGATGTCGGCACCTAAGTCAATAGGTGTTTGGCCAATCGGTGTTGCAAAACAATTGTCTACATTTAAAATAACATTATGCTTTCTAGCTATGGCGCTTACCATGGCAATATCAATCACTTCTAATCCAGGATTCGTAGGGGTTTCTAAATAAATCATTTTGGTTTGCGGCGTAATGGCTGCTTCCCACTGAGCTGCAGTTGCATTAGCACTCACATAACTAAAATCAATTCCATATTTAGGCAAGTATTTAGAAACAACTGTATGTGTACTTCCAAAAACTGAATCACAGGATAAAAGATGATCACCTTTTTTTAATAAGGCCATAAAAGAACCAAACACCGCACTCATTCCAGTAGCAGTAGCGAAGCCTGCTTCCGCATTTTCTAAAATACATAAACGATCAACAAATTCTTGCACATTCGGGTTAGAGAAACGACTATAAATATTTACATCCGTTTCGTCCGCAAAAGCAGCGCGCATATCTTCTGCATTATCAAAACAAAAACTACTTGTTAGATACATAGGACTTGCATGTTCCCCTTCTGCCGTTCTAGGAATTTGTGTTCTTATTAATTTTGATTGCGTATGCTTCATACAATTATTTTAAATCTATTTCTTTATCAACATATATTTATTCCAGCTTATCCTATCTCCACTTCCCAACTAATAATAGCTCCTGCTGCTCTTAGGGTAGCTGCAACTGAACAATATTTATCAATAGATAAGGCGCAAGCTTTTTCTGCTTTCTCTTTGGTCATGCTGCCTTTGAATTTGAAAATAATATGAACGGTGGTCCATAAAGCAGGTTCTTTTCCTGTTTCTCTTTCACCATCAATAACAATTTCAAAAAATTCTATCGTTTCTTTTTGTTTATTTAATATCATCACAATATCTACGCCACTGCAAGCGCCCAATGCACTCAATAAAGTTTGCATAGGTCTAAGTCCTGTGCCATGGCCTCCTTGGTCAACGGGTATATCCAATATCATTGAATTATGGGCTTCATCCACCGCATTAAATGCAAATGCATCGTCAATTCTTGTAACTGTCATTCTAGCCATAAAATAATAATTGTTAGTTAATTGAAATATAAATTCCAATGAATATGCAAATGTAATTCAAATAGATAGTTACTTTGCATTAGAATTCGAAAAAATGGAGCCAAAGATCTATAAATATCAAAATCCTTTTACCCTAGAATGTGGGGTGAGTCTGCCTAAGTTAACCATTGCCTATCATACCTATGGGACATATAGCCCTGGTAAGAAAGTGGCCTGGGTATGTCATGCGCTTACTGCTAATTCAGATGCTGCAGATTGGTGGAAGGGACTAATTGGCGAGGGGGCCATTATTAATCCAACCGATTATTATATTGTTTGTGCAAATATTATTGGTTCTTGTTATGGTTCTACGGGACCATTAAGCGCAGAGACGATTGGCACCGATATTAGTTTTGATAATTTCCCAACGGTTACTATTCGCGATATGGTGAAGGCACATATATTATTAAGAACGCATTTAGGTATTGATTCAATTGATTTATTATTAGGCGGAAGTATGGGAGGCTATCAAGCATTAGAATGGGCCATATTTGAACCCACTGTTATTAAAAAATTGTTCCTGATTGCAACCTCTCCTTCAGAAAGTGCTTGGGGTGTGGCAGTACATACTGCACAACGACTGGCTATTGAGGCCGATTGCACATGGAAAGAACCTACAACCAATGCTGGCGCAAAGGGATTGAAAGCCGCTAGAGCCATTGGCATGTTAACTTACCGCAATTATGGAATTTATCAAGAGAAACAAACCGACGAGGATCCTGAAAAAATAGATAATTTTAAAGCTTCTTCTTATATCAATTACCAAGGAGATAAATTAGTAAGTCGTTTCAACGCTTATAGTTATTGGTTATTAACAAAGTCAATGGATAGCCATCACTTAGCACGAAAAAGAGGGGGTGATTTAATTAAAATATTGGGCACCATTCAAACGCCGACATTTGTAATGGGAATTAATAGCGATATTTTATGTCCCTTAGATGAACAGCGTTTTATGGAGCAGCATATGCCCAACGCTACATTAGTAGCTATTGATTCAGCCTACGGACATGATGGGTTTATTATTGAGTCTGTTCAAATTACCGCTCATTTAAAAGCTTGGTTAGCGAAACAAGTTTAACTAACTTCATTAAAAGAAACCTATGAAATTTTTAAGACAAATTGGGGAGTACTTATTTATAGTAAAGCGTGATCCGAATCAAGAAAGAACAGGGATGATGAAAGCTATGCATGGTATGAATCGTCTTTCATTAATGATGTTTATAGTAGGCTTATTAGTAATGCTTTTTAGATTCTTGATTTTACCTTATTTCAGAAAATAAGCGGGGCTAGCTAATAAATTCAAGTAGCCTATTTTTTTTGAATGGTCTCCATAATTATTTCAGCAGCGACGTCTGTAGCTTTTTCGCCCGTCATGAGTATTTCTTTTAGAGCAGCGTAGTGGGCACTCATTTCATTTTGCGTTTTGCTGTCTTCCAATAATTTAGATAACTCTAGAACTAAATTATGGGTATTTAATTCGTCTTGAATTAATTCTTTCACTACTTCTTTTTCCATTATTAAATTCACCAGGGCGATAAATTTAATTTTCACAAAAAATTTAGCGAGTGCATAAGTAATAGGGCTTCCTTTATAACAAACTACTTGAGGTACATTCAATAAAGCAGTTTCTAATGTAGCCGTACCACTGGTGACTAGGGCTGCCTTGCTATGTTGTAATAATGCATAAGTGCTTGCCTTTACAATATGTACATTTAGTTGAGGGCTTATTAAGTTATTAAACCATTCATCGTTTAAGCCTGGTGCTTGAGCCACTACAAACTGGTATGACGGAAAATGAATAGCCACGCTTAGCATTAATGGTAATTTCTTTTCTATTTCTTGCTTTCTGCTACCTGGAAGTAATGCAATAATATTTTGACCTTGCAAACTAGGTAGGGGGTGTGCTAAATTATTTTGAGCTGCAATTACTTCCATTAAGGGATGTCCTATATAATCTACCTCCCAATTCCATCTATCTTTAAAATATTTTTTTTCAAAAGGAAGAATACATAATAAGCGATCAATGCTTGCGCGCATAGCGGGCACTCTATTTTCTTTCCAGGCCCAAACCTGCGGTGCAATAAAGTAAACTACTTTTACTTTTTCTTGCTTGGCCCATTTTGCTATTCTTAAATTAAATCCAGGATAATCGATACAAATAAGCACATCAGGTACAAATGCTTTAATATCTTTTTTACAAAAACGAATATTATTTAAAATAGTGGAAAGGTTTAGTACCACTTCTGCAAAGCCCATATAAGCTAAGTCTCTATAATGTTTTACTAATTGACCGCCGGCTGCTTGCATGAGTTCGCCACCCCAGCACTTAATTTGCGCATGCTGGTCCATTGACTTAATTGATTTAATTAAGTTGGCGCCGTGTAAATCTCCGCTGGCTTCTCCAGCAATAATATAATATTTCATTTATAAAAACCATTTACACGCAATGGCAATGATTGCGTAAATACAAGTTGAAAAGAATATGCCTTTAGCCGTTTTATCTTCCTGTTTTTGAAAAAAGTAGGTAAGCACTGCGCCATTAATGAGTAGTGATATACTTATCATAGCTGATAGTAAAGACTTCTGTTGGTTCAGAAGCACTAAGAATTCTTCAACGGTAAATAAGCTAAACCTGTATTCATAGAATCCGAAGAAACCCAAAAAAGGTAATAGCAACCCCATAAGAACTCCTAGTATATAATTATCTCTGCGCATCATTTTAAATCTTATTCAATTGAAATTACCATTTCCATTTTTTAGAAAGCTTTTCTTTAATAACATGATTGGTCAAATCAAATTGAACAGGCACCACACTCACGTAATTATTTTTCAAAGCCCAAACATCGGTATCTTTTGATTTATCAAAATTGACAAACTCACCCGTCAGCCAATAGTATTTTTTCCCATGTGGGTCGGTTCTTTCTACAAACTTCTCATCATATTTAGCATAAGACTGTTTGCAAATTTTAATTCCTTTTATTAAGCTAGTAGCCACTTTAGGAATATTTACATTTAAGCATAAATGTTTATCTATTTTTTTATCGGCTAGTAATTGTTGTACGATAATACGCGCATAATGTTTGGCTGCAGTAAAATCGGCATCAATACTTAAATCCAAAAGACTAAAGCCAATACTAGGTATACTTTCAATAGAGGCTTCTAAGGCTGCCGACATAGTGCCTGAGTAAATTACGTTGATAGAGTGGTTGGCTCCATGATTAATACCACTTAAGCAAATAGTAGGCTTATGATGTAATACTTTATCTACTGCTAATTTTACGCAATCTACTGGCGTACCACTGCAAGTGTAAGCTTCAACGCCATCTACAATATGTGCTTTTTGTAATCTTAAATGATGGCCAAGGGTAATGGCATGGCCCATACCGCTTTGGGGTTTATCGGGCGCCACCACAATCACCTTGCCTAGGTCCTTTACTGCTTCAACAAGGGCCTTAATACCTGGGGCGCTAATACTATCATCGTTCGTAACTAATATAACGGGTTTCTCTATTTTACTCTTTGCCATACTGCAAGTTACCAACTACGGGTCTTGCAACAAAATAAGATACCGCTTGGAGAAAA
This sequence comes from Sediminibacterium sp., assembly GCA_040380795.1. Lineage (GTDB taxonomy): Bacteria > Bacteroidota > Bacteroidia > Chitinophagales > Chitinophagaceae > Sediminibacterium. The sequence continues at coordinate 4,885 of JBEIIN010000033.1, forward strand.
GGGGGTACTTATCATTTTGGGATAGGGGTTTATTTTAAAAATTACTAAAAATAAGTATGAAAATATTTGGTAATACTAAATAAATTAGTAAATTGCACTAAAATAATTAGTTATGTCATACGCAGGAAAGAATTTAAAATACATCAGAAAGCAGCGCGAATGGACACAAGAAGAAATGGCCAATCAGCTTCAAATTAAGCGTTCTTTAGTGGGCGCCTATGAAGAAGAGCGCGCAGAACCAAGGCTCGAAGTAATGGAGTCTATTTGTGCTCTATTCTCCATTAATTTGGAGCAGTTCCTATTCCAAGATTTATCCCTAACTGGGTCTATTGATGGGGATGGAGAAGGCAATTCAGGTAACAGTTATCTGGAGCGCAGACGCTCCCTTAAATCGGATAAATCAAAGTCATTAGCACCTATTGTTCCCTTTGTACCTGTGAAGGCTGCAGCGGGTTATTTAGCAGGCTACGCCGACCCAGAATTCCTTGACGAGTTAAATACTTTCACCTTACCTATGTTGGCACCAGGCGACTACCGTGCCTTTGAAATTATAGGAGATAGTATGTTACCCACCCCAAGTGGTAGTGTTATTGTGGGTGAGAAGGTAGGGAGCTTTAAAGAGGTAAAAAACAGCAATACATATATCGTAGTATCCAATTCAGATGGGGTAGTTTATAAGCGTATTATTACCAACGATGATAGGTCGAAAGAAGGAAATGGAGATAGGCTTACTTTGTTGAGCGACAATCCATTATACGAGCCATATCAAGTAAATGCCACCGATATTGTGGAGATATGGAAGGCAGTCTATATCATACATAAAGCAGGGGCTCAGCCTATGTGGAATGTGGACCAATTAGCTGGTGTAGTCAATAACTTGCAAGATCAAATAACTAGCTTAAAGAAAAAGTTGAATTAGTATTTGTAAATTATTGTAAATCAATAATTTAAATTAAAATAAATTTAAATAAATTTATTCCCATTCAATAGTAGCAGGGGGTTTAGAGCTTATATCGTAAACAACTCTATTTATACCTCTCACTTCATTGATAATGGCATTACTAACATGGGCTAAAAACTCATAAGGTAAGTGTGCCCAGTCGGCGGTCATCCCATCCACTGAGGTAACTGCTCTTAAGGCAATAGTAAATTCATAGGTTCTTTCATCTCCCATTACACCCACGCTTTTTACAGGTAGTAAAATGGTACCGGCCTGCCATACTTTAGAGTATAAGTCAAACTCCTTTAAGGCATTCATATATACATGATCCGCTGCTTGCAAGAGGGCTACTTTTTCTCTGGTAATATCTCCCAATATACGAATGGCTAGTCCTGGTCCTGGGAAAGGATGTCTATTAATTAAGTTAGCAGGTATGCCTAGTTCAAGACCTACTTTTCTAACCTCATCTTTGAATAAATACCTAAGGGGTTCTACCAATTGAAGGTGCATAGTGTCGGGTAAACCGCCCACATTATGGTGAGATTTGATGGTTTGAGAAGGTCCGTGTACACTTACACTCTCAATTACATCAGGATAAATTGTTCCTTGACCTAAAAACTTAGCTTCCAATACTTTAGAGGCTTCTACTTGAAATACATCTATAAATAGTTTTCCTATAATTTTACGCTTCTCTTCAGGCTCAGACTTGCCTTCAAGGGCATCGTAGAACATATCTTTAGCATCAATCCCTGTTACATTCAGTCCTAGGGTCTTGTATATATCTAAAACGTCTTGAAATTCATTTTTACGCAGTACGCCATTGTCTACAAATATGCCGTGTAATCGGTCCCCAATGGCTCTGTGAATAAGGGTAGCGGCTACAGTACTATCCACCCCTCCGCTTAAGGCCATAATCACATGACTATCTCCAATCTGAGCTTTAAGCTTATCAACTGTTTCTTGTACAAAGGAAGAAGGGGTCCAATTTTGCTGGCAACCGCAAATACCTACTAAAAAGTTTTCAATCATTTTCTTGCCCTCAGTGGAATGGTACACTTCTGGGTGAAACTGAAATCCGTGAAGGCTGTTGCCGTTGTCCTGTTTTTTTCTAAAGGCTGCTACAGGAATGCTATCTGTATCGGCCAAGAGTTCAAAATTTGCCGGCAGTTGGGTAATGGAATCGCTGTGGCTCATCCAGACCTGACTGTTATTAGCAATTCCTTTGAATATAATATCCTCTTTTTGAATGCGTAATTGTGCGCGTCCGTATTCTCTTTTATTTGATTTTTCTACCTTACCACCAAAGTTCTTGGCACTTAATTGTGCGCCATAGCAAACGGTTAAAACAGGCAGTTTGGCGAGGATGGCTTCTATATCAACATTGGGAGCATCTGCTTCGTTGACACTGGCAGGTGAGCCACTTAAAATGACACCCTTTAGCGTACTATCAAATTCAATGGTAGTATTAAAGGGCTTGATCTCGCAGTACACATTGGCTTCTCTTACAGCACGTGCTATAAGCTGTGTGTACTGGCTTCCGAAGTCTAGGATGAGGATTTTTTCAGTCATGTGGCGAAGATACATAAAAAAAATCCCGCTCAGAATGCTCGGAGCGGGATGGGTATAATAGCTTTATAACTTAGTTAAGTTAGTATCTAGTTTATTAATTTAAGCTTTTGCTTTAGTAGCTGTTGCTTTAGCAGGAGTTGCTTTAACAGCAGTATGCTTCGCTAATTTGCTTTTTAAATTAGCCGCTTTGTTCTTGTGGATAATGCCACGCTTAGCTAATTTATCAATTTGAGACATGATATTAGGTAACTTCTCGTCGTATACTTTTTGATCATCTACGATCTTTAATTCACGAATAGCGTTACGGGTAGTTTTACCATAATAACGGTTTCTATCGCGACGTTTAGTTGCTTGTCTAATATCTTTTTTGGTAGCCGAATGATTTGCCATGTACTATTTAATTTTCAGGAGGGCAAAGGTAAGGTACTTAAGCAAATAATTAAAATTAAAATCGAAAAAAAAGGGAATTATACATAAATAATTGATTATCAGTATATTATATATGATTCACCAGCTAGGATATCCGCCTTCATTCCTTTGTTCTTTTGAGGGCTTATTTAACACATTTAAACGGATATTTGCAATACCAAAAACAACCCGCCCTCTCTAAAAATGACAATTGATAAATACCATCACTCACATCAGAACGTAGCCGATAAATTAGTGAGAGAATACGAGGGGCCCACGCCTTTTGCCTTGTATTTAAAAACATATTTCGCTGCCAATAAAAAACACGGCAGTAAAGATCGTAAAAGCATTAGCGCTATTTGTTACGAATATTTTAGAAAATTAAGTGAAGCTTTTCCTTTGCAAAATTTTATTTCTTCAGCCATTGATATTCCAAAATTTACGGCCTCTCATTTACATCAACCTTTATTATTTATTCGTGCAAGGCCTGGAAAAAAAGAACTGGTAAAAGCGAGTTTAGAAAAAGCGGAACTATTTTTTGAGTCCATTGGAGAAATGGCATTCGCATTACCTAATACAAGTTCGCTTCAAAATATTATTTTACTAAATAAAGAAGCAGTCATTCAAGATATTAATTCGCAAGCGCTAGCTTCTTTATTAAAACTAATTCCTTTAACAGAAAAACCCCTGGTGGTTTGGGACCCATGCGCAGCGAGTGGAGGAAAATCTATTTTAATAAAAGATACCATGCCCTCAGTGCAATTGCATGTATCTGATATTAGAGAGAATATTTTATTCAATTGCGAGAAGCGTTTAAAAGAAGCAGGTATTCAGCCCGCCTCTTTACAAGTAGTAGATATTACTTTACCTTTTGCTATTAAAAAACAATTCGATTTTATTTTTGCAGACTTACCTTGTTCTGGTTCGGGCACTTGGGGTAGAACGCCAGAAAATTTACAAGCGTATACAGAAACACAATTATATACAATGACCAAACTGCAAGAAAATATTTTGCATCATTTAATGCCTGCAATAAAAATAGGAGGCTACTTATTAGCAGCTACTTGCTCAGTGTATAAAAATGAAAATGAAGACCAGATAGAAAAATTAGTAGCTACCGGTAAATTTAAATTAGTCGCGAGTCAGTATTTTATAGGCTATGATAAGCACGCCGACACACTATTTGGTGCCTTGCTTCAAAAAATTGCGGATTAATAATTATTAAGACTTAGAAAGACTTGGAAATAATTGACCGCTTTGAATTATACCACCAGCGACCACATCTTCTCCTTCATAAAATACAGCACTTTGTCCTGGTGCAATACTTTTTACATTTTCGTAAAATCTTGCTTGCACTCCAGAATCTGTATTAGATAAAGTACAAAGGGCTCCATCGTCTTTGTATCTAATTTTTGCCATTAGTTCCATGGGCTCTTGTATAGAATCGTATTTAATCCAATTTAATCTTGCCACTAGCATATCGTTCTGGTCTAATTCATTTTCTTCCCCCAGCACAACCACATTATTCACTGGGTCAATAGAAGTAACATAGATAGGTTTACCAAAAGCAATCTCTAAACCTTTTCTTTGACCAATGGTATAAAAAGGGTAGCCCTTATGTTTGCCTAATCTTTTTCCTTTAGCATCAACAAACCAACCGCCATTTACTTTTTCTTCTAAACCTGGTACGCGTCTTTTTAAAAATCCACGGTAATCGGTATCCGGAACAAAACAAATTTCATAGCTCTCGCTTTTTTTAGCCAGTTCAGGATAGCCTAAATCAATGGCCATTTGTTTTATATCTTTTTTATGCATTCCGCCTAAAGGCAAAATGGTTCTACTTAATAAATCTTGGTCTACGCCCCATAAAACATAACTCTGGTCCTTGGTGCTATCCAATCCTTTTGAAATGACATACCTGCCATTGGTGTGTTGTCTTACTTTGGCATAATGTCCTGTAGCGATAAAATCACAACCTAATGCATCAGCTCTTTTTAATAAGGCCCTCCATTTAATATGGGTATTGCACATCACACAAGGGTTGGGTGTGCGACCAGCTAAGTATTCTTCCACGAAGTTTTCAATGACAAAATCACCAAACTCTTCTCTAATATCTAAAATGAAATGGGGGAAACCGTTATTAACGGCAGCTAAACGGGCATCGTTAAAAGAATCTATATTGCAACAGCCTGTTTCTTTTCCATTGGCATTGCTGGTGGCATAGTCCCAGGTCTTCATGGTAATGCCTATTACTTCGTAGCCTTCGTTGTGTAGCATTAAGGCTGCTACTGTGCTGTCAATACCGCCGCTCATAGCGACTAAAACCTTTCCTTTCTTACTCATATTGTTTGGCCAGTTAAAAGTTGGCTTAGCACAAAAGTAATTCATCTTTGTTAAATCGCAGAATGTTCATAAAATGGGTCAGGGTTTTCAGTTCAAAATTCTAAAAAATACTATCTTCACTTCCATAAAACGACAAAATAATAGAAAATGATAAAGTTACAAGTAATCGGAAATTTAGGTAAAGACGCAGTAGTTAACAATGTTAACGGCAAGTCAGTTATTAATTTTAATGTGGCGCACACAGAGCGCTTTAAGGATGCGCAAGGCGTTCAAAAAGATAGAACCACTTGGGTAGACTGTTCTTATTGGACAGATAGAACCGCAGTGGCCCCTTATTTAAAGAAAGGAACTCAAGTATATGTTGAAGGCACTCCAGATGTAAGATCTTACACGACTACCGATGGTAGAAACGGGGCTTCTTTAACTTTAAGAATTGTATCCGTTCAATTATTAGGTGCTAAGCCTAGTGGAACTTCATCACCAGATCAAAGTGCAGGTGGAACATACACTCCAGCAAGTGCACCGTCTCATGATGATGCACCAGTAGATGATTTACCCTTCTAAAAATTGAATCATGGTTATAATGAAATTTGGTGGTACCAGTGTGGGTAAGCCTGAAAGGATGCACCAAGTATCTCAATTAATTACACGTAATGCAGAGCCTACCATAGTAGTTTTAAGTGCATTAAGTGGCACTACCAATGCTTTAGTAGAAATTAGTAGTGCTTTAGCTTCTCCTAATAAACAAATAGCAGCTGAAAAAATTGCTGTTTTAGAAAAACAGTACCGCGCTTTTATTATTGACTTATTAAAAGAAGAAAGCATAAGAGCGGAAGCGAATGAAATAATTACTGAGCATTTTGAGTTTTTAAAAATTACGCAGAAAATTTCATTGAGCGATTCATTGAATAAAGACATACTAGCTCAAGGTGAATTAATGAGTACTAAATTATTTTCTTTGTATTTAGAGCAAGAAAAAATTGACCATGTTTTATTGCCTGCTTTAGATTTTATGCAATTAGACGCCAATGACGAACCAGATTTTGGGGTCATCCAAGAAAAAATAAAAAAAGTTTTAGCGCAGTACCCCACTCAAAAATTATTTATCACACAGGGGTATATATGCAGAAATAGCAGAGCGGAAGTAGATAATTTAAAAAGAGGAGGCAGTGATTATACCGCTTCTTTAATTGCTGCTGTATTAAAGGCAAGTGTTTGTGAAATTTGGACGGACATTGATGGCATGCATAACAACGACCCAAGAGTGGTAGATAAAACAATACCTATTGAGCAACTAAGTTTTGATGAAGCAGCCGAGTTAGCTTATTTCGGTGCCAAAATTTTACATCCTACCTGTATTTGGCCAGCACAACAAGAAAACATTCCTGTTAAATTATTAAACACCATGCAGCCTACTGCAGCGGGAACCGTTATTAAAAAAGAAGCGGGTAGTGTAGGCGTGAAAGCAGTGGCCGCAAAGGATAATATTATTGCCATTAAAATAAAGAGCAGTCGAATGCTCTTGGCTTATGGCTTTTTAAGAAAAATATTTGAAGTGTTTGAGAAATATAAAACACCTATTGATATGATTACCACTTCTGAAGTAGCTGTATCAGTAACTATTGATAATGATACCCATTTAAATGAGATTATAACAGAGCTCAATAATATTGCATCAGTAGAAGTGGAGCATGATCAAACCATTGTATCTATTGTAGGAAATGAAATTGCTAAAACCGATGCGGTACTTAATAAATTATTCCAAGCCATTAATGAAATTCCAGTGACTATGGTAAATTATGGAGGTAGTGCGCATAATATTTCATTGCTTATTCCAAGTGAGCATAAAGTAAAGACCCTGCAATTAATTAATAAGGGTTTATTCAATTTATAAAAAGGGTACTAATTTTAAATTTTTACACCTAGTGTAAAGAAGAAACTGCGTCCATCTGCAGGTAAGGCACCTGGTCCAGGATAACCAGCTGCGCGTCTAGTAAAGTATCTTTTATCTAATAAGTTATTGATTCCAGCTCTTAGCTGTAGCTTTTTAGAAAATTTATAACTACCTGTTAAATCGGTTATCGAATAAGAGGGGATGAGTCCTGTATTCCCATTTGCACTAGCAGCAATGGTATTATTTGCATCACTAAAAGAGGCACCCACAAAACTTAATTGGGCGGTTAATAGGATTTTTTTGTATCCATAACTAATACCTCCTCTAAAAATATCTTGA
>JBEIIN010000034.1:0-12201 GCA_040380795.1 Sediminibacterium sp.
TAATTTATTAATTATATAAAACCATAGAAGTTAATAGCAACAAGCATTTCAAAGCTTCTAATTTTTTATTTATTTTATAAATCTCAGAAAATATATAAACAACCAACAGTTTACCAACTGTTAATTAACGGGTATAAACACGGCCTTTTTATATCCAGAATGTTTTTATAATACAATCTCCATAAGGTTATTCTTTATTTGTGCAGGTTTATTCACCCCAAAACCATAGATATCCACTAAATATTTAATTATCCACGGGACATGTGTTAGTTTTTTATACCCCCTTAAACCCTAATTAGCACTAAAAACTAAGCAGATACGCCGTTTTACTTGATAGAAAACATTATTTTTGCCCTCCTATAATAATATATATATGTCAATTATTCAGAACATTAGAGAAAGAGGTACTTGGATCATATTTGGTATCATTACAATTGCCCTAATTGCCTTCATCCTACAAGATGGTGTTGGTAGACAAGGCGGCAATGATATTTCTATACTTGGTAAAGTAAATGGCCAAGCTATTAATAAAATAGAGTTTGAAGAAAAACTGGAACTTCAGTTACAAAACTATGCAGCCCAAGGAGTTAAAAGAGAACAATTAATTGGTTATTTATGGAATCAAGAAGTAGATCGCCTTTTAATAAAAGATGAAGAAAAAAAATTAGGTCTATCCGTAGGCACTAAAGAATTATCAGATGTTCTATTTGGTAATGAATCTCCATTTAGACAAGAGTTCACCGATCAAGCAACAGGAGAATTTAAAGTTAATGACGCGAAGCAGGCGGTTGCTCAAATTAAAAAGAGTAAAAATCTGGAGCAAATTAAACAAATTGAAAAAGTATATATAGAACCCTCTATTGAAAACAGATTAAGAAATAAATACCAATTACTGGTTGTTAAAGGTGTTCAAGTTCCAAAATGGTTAAGTGAAAAACAATATGTAGAATCAAATGCCGTTTCTAGCATTTCTTTTGTAGGAATTCCTTACACTACCATTTTAGATAGTACCATTAAAGTAAGCAATGATGATGTTGCTGCTTATTTAAAAGAAAATGCTGCTGCATACCAAGTAGAAGAAACTAGTCGTTCTATTTCTTTTATTGGTTTTAGCGCTGCACCCTCAAGTGCAGATTCTAATAGTGCAAGAAATGATATTCAATCTTATAAACAAGATTTTAAAAATAGCACAGAGACAGCTAAATATTTAAACAAAGTAGGAACAGAGATCCCTTATTACGACAGCTATATCAGCAAAAGTGCTATACAAATTCCTCAAAAAGATTCTGTATTAAATGTAGGCGTGGGTGGTGTTTATGGCCCTTATGTAGATGGAACAAATTTTACGATTGCAAAAGTATTGGGTGTTAAACAATGGCCTGATAGTGCAAGCGTTAGACATATTTTAATTGCAACAGTGAATCCGCAAAATGGTCAACAGGTTAGAGAGGATAGTGTTGCTAAAAAACTAGCAGATAGTATTAGTGTGGCTATTAGAGGGGGCGCTTCTTTTGAAGAAATGGTGGCTAAATATTCTGATGACGCTGGTAGTAAAACAACAGGCGGTAAATATGAAATGTTCCCACAAGCAAAAATGACCCCTGCTTTTAATGATTTTTCTTTTGATAATCCAGTAGGCGCAAAGTCGGTTGTAAAAACGGATTTTGGTTATCACTATATGGAAGTATTAAAACAAACAGCAAAAGGACCTGCATATAAAATTGCTTATTTATCAAAGATGATAATGCCAAGCAATGAAACTATTAATGCGGCCTCTACAGCAGCAGCAGCATTTGCTTCTGGATCTAAGGATATTAAATCTTTCAACACGTCTGCGGTGAAATTGAATAAACAAGCTATTCCTGCAGCGGGTATTAAAGCAAACGATTTTGACATACCAGGAATCGGTGCTGCAAGAAGTATTGTAAGATGGATTTATGAGCAAGACGTCAATGACGTTTCAGAGCCCTTCGAACTAGGAGATAATTATGTAGTGGCTGTAATTACTTCAGAAGAAAAAGAAGGTTTAGTGAGCGTGAGCGCTGCAAGACCACAAGTGGAAGGAATTATTAGAGATAAAAAGAAAGCAGAAAAAATAAAAGCAATTATAAAAGGAAAAACACTTGAGGCAATAGCTACAGAAGCTAATTCTGTTATTCAAAGAGCAGATAGCATTGGCTTTAATTTCTCTATGATTGCGGGATTAGGCAACGAACCTAAATTAGTAGGTGCTGCTTTTAATAAAGCATTAATTAATAAAGTAAGTGAACCTATTGCTGCTAATTCGGGTGTCTTTGCTGTAAGTGTAAATGGCATTGCTGCTAAACAAGCAGATCAAGATCCTAACTTCTTCAAAGATGAATTATTAGATAGAACAAGGGGCATGATGTTTAGATCTGTGAGCGCCTTTAAAAAAGTGGCAAAGATCGAAGACAATAGGTCTAAGATTTACTAGTACTAAATAATTTCTATGGCCGAATTGTTTAACAATAAGGTGGCGGAAAGTGGAATAGTTACCATTGATCTTGCGAGTTTACTTCCAAGCAACGAAATTATTGTGTTTGATATCAAGCCCTATTTATTTATGGAGCTTATATTAAAAGAAAAAGAATTTCGCGCAGCCCTTCTTACAACCGACTGGACTATTTTTCAAAACAAGGTAGTGGGCATTATTTGTTCTACAGATGCCATTATTCCGATGTGGGCGAATATGTTAATTGTATCAGCCCTCAACCCTTTTGCAAAAGCTGTTTATTTTGGAAATGAAAATAAAGTAAGGGAACAACAACTACTTGAAAATATTAACACGCTTAATATTAACGAATACAACGATCAAAGAGTGGTGATTAAAGGTTGTGGTGATACGCCCATCGGAGAGTCGGCTTATATTGCGATTACGCAGAAATTAAGACCGGTAGTAAAGAGCATTATGTATGGAGAGCCTTGCAGCACAGTGCCTGTTTATAAAAAGAAGTAAGCAAAGAAATATCTAAAGAAGGTAAGTAGAATCGGGTAGTTTTTAATGCGCTTCTAACCAGTTTTTTCCAACGCCCACTTCAGCTTCTACCGGCACACCATTAGGAAGTACCATGGCTTCTTTCATACATTTTAAAATTAATTCTTTTAATTGAGGCAGCTCTTTTTCTACCGCATCAAAGACCAATTCATCGTGTACTTGTAAAATCATTTTAGATTCCCATTTTGTTTTTTTCATCTCTGCATGAATTTTAATCATGGCAAGTTTAATCATATCAGCAGCAGAACCTTGAATAGGAGAGTTGATGGCATTTCTTTCAGCAAAACCACGCACAGTAAAATTACTACTATTAATATCTCTTAACCAGCGCCTTCTTCCCATCAAGGTCTCCACAAAACCCAATTCTTTCGCATTGTTAATTTGCCCATCCATATACATTTGAATGCCTGGAAACTCTTTTTTATAATTATCTATAATTTCTTTGGCCTCTGTTCTAGAGATGGCTAAATTTTCAGCCAAACCAAAAGCACCCTGTCCATAAATAATACCAAAGTTCACACTCTTTGCTTTGTAACGCATTTCCTTGGTCACATCTGCCTCTTTAATACCATATACTTTTGCAGCAGTAGCTGTATGAATATCCTTACCTAGTTTAAAAGCCTCACACATATTCGGATCACCACTAATGGCAGCTACAATTCTTAATTCAATTTGAGAATAATCGGCACTTACTAATACGCGCCCTTTTTCACGAGGAATAAAGGCCTTTCTAATTTCTCTACCGCGCTCTGTTCTAATAGGTATGTTTTGTAAGTTCGGATTAGTACTGCTTAGTCTTCCAGTAACCGCCACCGCCTGCGCATAACTAGTATGTACGCGACCCGTTTTGGGATTAATTAATTCAGGAAAGGAATCGACATAGGTAGATTTTAATTTTGTGAGCTCTCTAAAATTTAAAATGTCGTCAACTATCTTATGCTTAGCCGCCATCTTTTGTAAAACATCTTCTCCTGTGGCGTATTGTCCGGTCTTAGTCTTCTTCGCCTTTGCATCTAATTTTAAAATATCAAATAGCACTTCCCCCAACTGTTTGGGTGAGGCTAAATTAAAACGAACCCCTGCTTGCTCATACACACGCTCTTCGCTAATTTTAGCATCCGTTTCTAAAATTTTACTGTATTCGTTTAAAAAATCGATATCTACTTTTACACCTTCGTATTCCATATCTACCAAAACGCGCACGAGTGGGTTTTCTACTTCATTAAATACTTTTTCTACGCCGCGCTTTTTAATTAATGGCGTAAAACAATTTTTTAATTGAAAAGTAATATCTGCATCTTCTGCTGCGTATTCTGTAACCTGGTCTAAAGGCGCATCCCGCATGGTACCCTGGTTTTTCCCCTTCTTTCCAATAAGCGTGGTAATAGAAATGGGTTCGTAGCCTAAAAACTGTGCACTAAGTAAATCCATACTGCGCCTGCCTTCTGGCTCAATTACATAATGTGCCAGCATGGTATCAAAGGTTTTACCTAATAGCTCCACCCCATACCACTTTAACACTAAAAAATCATATTTTAAGTTTTGTCCAATCCAAACAATGTCTTTGTTTTTAAAGAGGGGCTCAAACAATGTCAATATTTTTTTAGCCTCCGCTTCGTTTTCAATAGGTACATAAAATCCTTCATGTTCTTTATAAGAAAAACTTAAACCCACTAGCTCCACATTATTGGCATTAATACCCGTTGTTTCAGTATCAATACAAACCTCTTTTTGTAAAAGTAAATCCTTCACCAAGGCTTGAACTGCTTCTTTACCCACCACCGCTTTATAGGTATGTGGCGTGTTCCCACTATTTTTATTCACTACTAATTCTGCTGGCAGGTCTTCATCGTTTAATTCATCACCGAATTCATTTTCTTCAACATCCTCTTGGCTATCACCATCACTTTTTACAATTGTTTCTTTCGCCCCGCCCTTTTTATTTTTTATTTTTACATTCACTGTATTTCCAAACAAATCGGTTTGCTCTTGTTTAGCAGCGGCTACTTCAGCTGCACCGGCGCCACCGCTTACTGAAAATTCTTCCCCTAAAATTCTTTTACCAAGTGTTTTAAATTCTAATTCATTAAAAATTTCAGCAAGCGCCGATTTATTTTTTTCTTTTAATCTAAAATCTTCTTCATGAAAACTAACAGGCACATTGGTAATAATGGTGGCCAGCTTTTTACTCATGATGGCCGATTTTTTTCCAGCCCTCACTTTTTCACCCATGGAACCTGTAATCTTATCCGCGTTGTCTAATACACCTTCTAATGTATCGTATAATTTTAAAAGCTTAGCGGCCGTTTTTTCTCCTACTCCAGGAATGCCGGGTATATTATCAGAAGCATCGCCCATCAGGCCCAACATGTCTACTACTTGATCCACTCTGGCTATATCCCACTTTTCACAAATCTTTTTTGCATCTACAATTTCTTCTTTGTTCCCAAAAGCCGGCGGCTTCCATATATATACATTGGGTTTTACTAGTAGTTGCCCATAATCTTTATCGGGGGTAACCATATACACTTCATACCCTTTAGCAGCCGCTTGCCAAGCAAGGGTTCCAATAATATCATCCGCTTCATAACCATCGTATTCTATAACGGGAATATTAAAACCTTCAATGATGGCTTTAATATGTGGCAGTGAATCTAAAAGGTCTTCGGGTGCTTCTTGTCTATTGGCTTTATAATCGGTGAAATCGGTGTGCCTTTCTGTAGGCGCATGTGTATCAAAGCAAACTGCTATATGCGTTGGATTTTCTTTTCTAATAATTTCTAAAAGTGTGTTGGTAAAACCAAACTGCGCATTGGTATTGATACCTGTTGTCGTAATTCTGGGTGTGCGAATAAGCGCATAATAGGCGCGATAAATTAATGCAAGTGCATCTAATAAAAATAGCTTTTTAGACATGGCGCTAAGTTAACAAAAAAAACCTCCCCACCACAGCTGTGATAGAGAGGTTATTTTATGAACAGGATAATCTGTTAATTAGTTAATCTTGTATTTATGCTTATAGCGCTCATACATTTGTTTTTGTTTATTATCCAAAGAAATATCGCGTCCTTGAATAAAGGCCTTGGTCACCTGATTGCCCCTCATATCTAGGATATCTCCATCGCTGATAATAATATTAGCATCTTTTCCCGTTTCGATAGAACCTGTGACATCATCAATACCTAAAATTTTAGCAGTATGAAGGGTGATAGCGCTTAATGCCTCTTCCTTGCCTAAGCCATAAGCTGCAGCAGTACCTGCATTGAAGCTTATATTACGTTGCTTGCTTTGATCGTTGGCATCGTTGATGGCAAATAAAACACCTGCTTTTTTAAGTTGCGCGGGTAATTTATAGAGTTGATCGATATCGTCGTCTTCTGTAGTAGGAAGCGCATGCTGATTCTCTAAAATAACAGGAATATTATTATCTACTAAAATAGATGCTATTTGTAAGCTTTCAGCAGCCCCTACAATGACCAAATTAAATCCAAATGTTTTGCCCAAATCAATGGCCAATAACATTTGTTTTACTTCATTAGCACGAATATATAATTTTTGCTTACCGGCGAATAAACCACGCACTGCTTCAAACTTCAAATTATTTTCTGCATGATTTTTTTCTTGCAAATAAGCGCGCGCTTCGGTAAAAAATGTTTTAAGCGTTTCAATTTTATCCATTGCCTCTTTTACCATGTCTCCAGAAGGTTGACGCATAAAACCACCACGACCACCTCTTCTTGGAATAAGAGAAGGCATATTGATAAACATCCCAATATCTGTTTTGTAAGCCGCGTCTTCGTAATTCCAGGCGTCTAATTGTACAACAGAGGAGCTTCCTTCAATAAGTTCTCCCATCGGCGCCACATGTGCAAGTAGTACACCATTAGCGCGAAGTACATTAATGACTTTAGAATCGGTATTATAAGAAACAATGGTTCTAATGTTTGCATTGTTTTCTCCAATTTCTTGAAAATCGTTGCTACCGCGCACACCGCTATTAATTTCTTTTAAACCTAAACTAGAAAGCGGAACAATTAAACCAGGATACACTTGTTTACCTGTTGCATCAATAATGGTAGCACCAGTAGTAGATACTGAAGCGCCAACGCCAGTAATTTTTCCTTTATCAAAACTAACCGACGCATCGGTTAATACAGTTCCGTTGCCCACATGCACAGTTGCATGCGTAATAACAATGGGACCTGCTTGCGGACCTACAGGATATACTGTTTCCTGAGCGCTTGCTTTTAATTGTAAAAGTGCAAGAGATACAATTAATAAGGTGGTATATTTCTTTTGCATATATTAATCTTTTTGAGTTTCGTAAATAGTAACTATTTCATCTTCGTGGTCATGATCACCACAAGTTAATAGTACTTGATAGCTAGGCATTGCAGCTCTTATAGGGCCACCTGCTTTTTTCTCTCCTAACATTTTTTGTGTTAAGCGTGTTTTTTCTGCTGCCACTTCTTTGTGCATAGCTGCATCTTTTTCTCTATCAAAATAAATAGTACCATCAACGATAGTGTATAAAGATTTTGCATAAATACTTAAAGGATTATCAGACCATAAAACCACATCCGCATCTTTTCCTGTTTTAATACTACCTACTTTATCCGCAACATGTAATGCCTTTGCAGGATTAAGTGTTACCATTTTAAAGGCCTCTTGTTCAGAAACCCCACCGTATTTAACAACCTTCGCTGCTTCTTGATTTAATCTTCTAGCCATTTCTGCATCATCGGAGTTAATACAAACATTCATACCCACTTTTTGCATAATAGCCGCATTATAACCAATTGCATCTTGTACTTCTGTTTTATACATAAACCAATCAGAGAAGGTGGAAGCAGTTGCACCATGCTTTTTCATTTTATCAGCTACTTTATAACCCTCTAATATATGTGTAAAGGTGTTTACTGTAAACCCATATTTATCACCAATACGTATCATATAAGTAATTTCAGGTTGGACATAAGAGTGACAAGTAATAAAACGTTTTTTATTTAAGATCTCTACTAATGCATCTAATTCAAGGTCTCTTCTTGTATTAGGATTTTCTTTCATCGCTTTTTGATAGTCTAGGGCTCTATCAAAAGCATCGTCCAATACTTGTTCTACACCCATTCTTGTATCAGGGAAACGGTTATTGTTTGAACTAGTGGTTCTTTTTACGTTTTCACCTAAAGCAAATTTTATAAAACCATCAGCGCCCGCAAATTTTAAATCCTGATCATTAGCACCCCAACGAAGTTTAATCAATTGAGTTTGTCCACCTACTGTATTGGCAGAGCCGTGTAAGATATGTGATGAAGTAACCCCGCCACTTAACTGACGATAGATATTAATGTCTTCTGGATTTAAATTATCTGCAATACGCACTTCACTGGTCACAGACTGCGCGCCTTCGTTAATAGATAAAGCTGCAATATGTGAGTGCTCATCAATAATACCCGCACTTAAGTGTTTGCCAGTACCATCAATAACTTTTGCACCCGCCTCGCTAATATCTTTACCCACCTTAGCAATTTTACCATTCTTTAATAAAACATCGGTATTATTTAAAACACCTTCTTTTTCGTTTGTCCAAACGGTAGCATTTTTAATTAATATTGTTTCTTGACTTGGAATTTTCTCATTACCAAAACCTGCAAACGGGAATGTTACTTTTGCAAGTGGTTTTTCAGTATCGGTATTTTTCTTAGTATCTGCAGTGCTTGTCATAGGACCCACTAATGATGCAGTCCAAGTATTTTTATTGCCAGCAGGATCGGTTCCAATACCAGACCAGTTAGCACCTACAATGGCACCACCCAATCTAATTTGTTCTGCACCCCTTCCTTTTTTATTGGGGAAAGAAATTTTTACCAAAGATTCATTGATGGTAAGCTTAGCCATTAAGGTGTCTGTGCCAATAATGGAGGCTGATAAATCTTTTTTAACTTCTAAATTATAATCGGTGTTGGTTCCGCCTACATTCAATGTTAATTTATATTTACCCGCATAATTATTCCACTCACCACTTGTTACTTCATATTTATTTCCTTGCACCCAGTTTTCTATAATTTTTGCATTGCTTGAAAATACGGGCTCTGTTGTGATAATAAAATTGGCCAACTTACCTGCTTCCAAAGAACCCAGCTGATCATAAACACCCAACATTGTTGCTGGTGTTTTAGTTAAAGCTTCAAGGGCCTTTGATTCAGATAAACCATAGCGAATGGCTTTTTTAATATTGGCTAAAAATGTTTTGCTATCTCTTAAATCAGTACTACTAATACTAAATGGCACATTTGCTTTTTCAAAGGCTGCTAAATTAGTAGGCGCTAATTCCCAATGTTTCATATCTGCTAAAGAAACAAAACGAGCATCGTTAGGATCTTCTACATCCATTGCTTCAGGAAAGTTTACATTTAAAATATAAGCTGCCTTGGTTTTTACAATCTCCTCTATTCTTTGATATCCATTGTCACCCCCTTTAATAATATATTGTACGCCAAACTCATCGCCTAATCTGTCCGCGCGCACTGTACTCCACTTTTCATCTGCTGAAAAAATTTGAGGAATGTTTTGACTATTGTTCCATGCTTCTAAAGAAAGGTTTGCCCCTTCACCTGTTGGTTTAGTTTGATACCATTTTGCATCTATATATGTTTGACGCAATAAGGCAATGCTTCCCATTAAGCTCGATGGATATGATTGTGTTGAAGAACCTTTTTCAAAAGAATACACTGCAGCAGCCTTTGTTTTAAGTAAGGCTTGGTTATTATTTTCAGTTGATAGTGTTACCACCGCGCCAGTACCTCTTGCGATACCATCTTTAACATGTGTAAAAACGGCGCCGAAACCATTGGCTCTAAAATTTTTCGCAGCAGCCTCGTCTGTATCAAATACATCCGATGCATTTACTTCTGGTTTAATGGCTTGGTTCCAGTTATAAGCACCGGGCTTATTGGATAGGAATTGACCAGGACCCCCATAGTTGAATGCACCTGCTGGTCTTTTTGCTTGACCTGCACCATAGTCGGTGAAGGGGTCCACAAAAGAAGGATATATATATTTACCTGCACAGTCCACCACCACTGCATCCTTTGGAATAGCGACGCTAGTGCCCACGGCAATAATTTTTCCTTGTTTAATTAATAAGGTTGCTTTTTCAAGCTTTGTTTTTTCATTTTGAATAATAGTAGCATTCGTAAAAGCATATAAGCCCGTACGAATATCTCTAATACCGTTGATTGGGAAAGACTCCTGTCCGATGGCAGATACTGCTGTGCACATAAGCAAGGCCCATACATAAATTCGCTTCATGTGATTCTTATTTTAGTTGTAAAGAAAGATATTAAAGCTACTAAAAAGAATTTATGAAAAAACGGGGAATGGGAAGTTTTTTATGAACGGGAACTGCTTGTTATTCGAATAATTGAATAGGTAATTAACGACCTATAAAGACCATAAGTATTTGGATATCGCTTGGGTTCACACCGCTAATACGACTTGCTTGTCCAATTGTGAGAGGTCGAATTTTTTTGAATTTTTGAAGCGCCTCAATAGATAACGCTACTAATTTATCGTAATCAAAATTATCGGGAATCATTTTATTTTCAAGCGTTAACATACGCTCCACAATTTCTTTTTCTTTTTCAATATAACGCTCGTACTTAATTTGTATTTCCGCTTGTTCTAAATGATCTACTTCTTTATCTACTAATTTTTCTTTTAATTCAGCACAGTTTTCTATCACTTGATTTAAGCTAATATTCGGT
Source organism: Sediminibacterium sp. (assembly GCA_040380795.1). Classification (GTDB taxonomy): domain Bacteria; phylum Bacteroidota; class Bacteroidia; order Chitinophagales; family Chitinophagaceae; genus Sediminibacterium. Next base: position 10,783 of record JBEIIN010000034.1, read on the forward strand.
CGTAGTAAGAGTTTTGAGGCTTTTTGCTTTTCTGTAATCTCCATTGAATCAATACTGCTTAAAAACCCATTCACCTCTTCTGGTATAATAGTTTGATTAGAAAGTATTGTTTTAATATTGGCTACCTGATTCGTTTTCTCTTCTACTTTACGCAATCTGTCTGCACTTGCAAAACCAAGTTTATGACTTAGTTCTGTTAATCTTAGATCGGCATTGTCTTGTCTTAAAAGCGTTCTAAACTCTGCTCTTGAAGTAAACATTCTATAGGGTTCGTTCGTGCCCTTGCTTATAAGATCATCAATTAATACTCCAATATAGGCGTCTGATCTTTTTAAGATGAGTGGCTCCTTTTCGTTAATTTTTAAATGCGCATTAATGCCCGCCATTATACCTTGGCAAGCTGCTTCTTCATAACCCGTAGTTCCATTAATTTGGCCAGCGAAATATAAATTGTTGATGGCCTTTGTTTCTAGCGTATAGGTTAATTGAGTTGGTTGAAAATAATCGTATTCAATGGCGTAACCTGGACGGAACATACGAGCCTTCTCAAAACCAGGCACTCTACGAAGCGCTTCGTATTGTACTTCTTCTGGTAAACTAGTACTAAACCCGTTTACATATATCTCTACTGTATTCCAGCCTTCTGGCTCTACAAATAATTGATGTCTTTCTCTTTCTGCGAATCTATTAATCTTATCTTCTATACTTGGACAGTATCTTGGGCCAACCCCTTCAATACGACCTTGGTACATGGGACTACGATCAAAACCCGTTCTTAAAATATCATGAACGATCGAATCTGTATAGGTTATATGGCATGAACGCTGGTCCTCAGCTTTAACTCTGGGTATATCCATATATGAAAAGCCTACAATTTCGTCATCCCCCTTCTGTTCTTCCATCTTTGAATAGTCTAAACTACGACCATCCACCCTTGGAGGGGTGCCCGTTTTTAGTCTATCCGACTCTAAACCAAAAGAAACTAGCTGTTCGGTAATACCTGTAGCAGCCTTTTCAGCTACCCTTCCTCCACCAATTTGTTTCTCACCTATATGAATAATTCCGTTTAGGAAGGTTCCGCTGGTAATAATGACTGCATCTGCCTCTATTTTATGACCCAAGCTTGTGATGACCCCGCAGGCCTTATTGTTTTTTATAATAAGCTCGTTCACTGAATCCTGGTAAAAGTCCACATTGGGAGTGTTCTCCAGCATCTCCCTCCACTTAGAGGCGAATAATTGCCTATCGTTCTGAGCTCTAGGGCTCCACATGGCGGGTCCCTTGCTCTTATTAAGCATTCTAAACTGAATGGTACTTAGGTCAGTGACGATGCCACTATATCCACCCAGGGCATCTATTTCCCTTACTATTTGACCTTTGGCAATTCCACCCATGGCGGGGTTACAACTCATTTGGGCA
>JBEIIN010000035.1:0-11537 GCA_040380795.1 Sediminibacterium sp.
ATGGACGTGGCAATGCTCATTTTGTAAATGGCGAAGACCGTATTTATTTAAATAAATATGGTAAATTAACTTCTATTCAATGGGATGGTGGAGATGAAAAAGAAATTGTAAAAATTACAGGTATTACTACTTTTGGTAGCATTCCGCAACACAAAGGAAAACCGGTTGCAGATATTTTAGATTTAGATGAAAACGATGAAGATGCCGCTAAAGAAAATAATCCTGCTTCAAGTGCCAATACTATTTTAATGTCTCCTTTAGGTAAAGCGGCTATTGCGCAAGTGAATAATAATATTTACTATATCACTATTCCACAAGCTGGTAAATTAGTAGAGATTTCTGTAGCAGATGCTAAGAGTGCAGCCTTTCCTAGTAAACTCTTAACGGAGATGGGTGGCGAGTTCCCAAGCTGGGAAGCTAATGGTAAAGTTATACACTATAGTTTAGGCGCTGCACATTTTACTTATGACATAGAAGCTTCTTATGCATTTGATGATAGTTTAGCCATGGCTAAAAAAGCAGAAGCTGCCATTAAAAAAGATACCACTGCTAAAGACAGTACTAAAAAAGTAGATATAGCTAAGAAAGCAGAAAAGAAAGAAGACCCTAAATACAAGGCCACTGAAAATTGGGTAAAAGTATTTTATGAAAAAGACATGCCTAACACAAATATTTTATTAACTAATGCAAGAATTATTACCATGAAAGGTGATGAAGTCATTAGCAGAGGAGATATTTATATTGTGAATAATCGTATTAAAGCCATTGGTAAAACAGGTAGTTTAAAAGTAGCCAGTGGAACACAGAGAGTGAATCTGGCAGGCAAAACAATTGTTCCTGGTTTTATAGATACACATGCTCATATGTGGCCAAGCTGGGGCATTCATAAAACACAGGCATGGGTATATGCAGCTAACCTAGCCTATGGTGTGACTACCACACGTGATCCTCAAACAGCCACTACCGATGTATTAACTTATAGCGATATGGTAGATGCAGGTATGATGGTAGGCCCAAGAGTATATTCTACAGGACCTGGTGTAGGTTATTGGTCATACAACTTAAAAGATTCAGCACAGGCAGAATCGGTCTTAAGTCAGTACAGTAAATACTACAATACAAAATATATTAAAATGTATTTAGTAGGTAATCGTAAACACAGACAATGGGTAATACAAGCTGCTAAAAATCAACAATTAATGCCTACTACTGAAGGGGGTCTTGATTTTAAATTAAACATGACTAATTTATTAGATGGCTATCCTGGACATGAGCACTCAATTCCTATTTATCCTTTATATGATGATGTAGTGAAAACAATTGCTTTTTCTAAAATGACAGTGACGCCTACCTTACTAGTTTCTTATGGTGGGCCATGGGCAGAAAACTATTATTACGAAAATGAAAATCCATATAGCAATGAGAAGATGCAATACTTTACGCCTTATGAAGAGTTAGCCGATAAATCGCGTCGTCGTGCTACATGGTTCTTACCAGAAGAACATGTATTCCAAAAACATGCAAAAAGTATGAAAAAAATTGTAGAAGAAGGCGGACTTGCAGGTATTGGAAGTCATGGTCAATTACAAGGACTAGGCTATCATTGGGAATTATGGTCAATGCAATCTGGTGGCATGCGTAATATAGACGCTTTGAAAACAGCTACTATTTTAGGTGCTGCTGGATTAGGTTTAGACAAAGACTTAGGAAGTTTAGAAGTAGGCAAATTGGCCGACTTACTTATTTTGGATAAAAACCCATTGGATAATATACGCAATACCAATACAATAGAATTTGTAATGAAAAACGGTCGCTTATATAATGGTAATACATTAGATGAAGTAAAGACAGGTAAGCACAAATTAGATCGTTCTGAGTGGTTAGATAAAAAGCCTATAAAAAACACAAAGGTAGAAGATTAGTCAAAAAATAATGGTAAATTTAAAATACTAAAAAACAATTTTTATGAAAAACTCAAGAAGAAAATTTATACAAAATGCATCACTTGCTATTATGGGTGCTAGTTTACAACCAAGCACTTTATGGTCTAGTACAAATAATCTAGCTAAGAAAAATTTAATTGGCGTTCAATTATATTCAGTGCGTGCAGACATGTTAAAAAATCCAATGGAAACTTTAACAGCTTTATCTAAAATGGGTATTGAATATGTTGAACATGCTAATTATATAAACAGAAAATTCTACGGATGGACAGCTTCAGAATTTAAAAAAGTATTGGAGGGTTTAGGTTTAAAAATGCCTAGCGGCCATACTGTAATGGATGCTACCCATTATGACAAGTCTAAGAAAGATTTTACAGATGATTGGAAGCGTACCGTAGAAGATGCAGCAGTAATGGGTCAAACCTATGTTATTAGCCCTTCTATAGATGATAATTTAAGAAATACTTATGATGGATTAATGCAACAATTAGAGATATTTAATAAATCGGGTGAATTGTGTAAAGCCAATGGTATGAAATTTGGATACCATAATCATGATTTTGAATTTAAAGAAAAATTGAATGGTACTTTAATGTATGATCTTATCTTACAACATACCGATCCTAATTTAGTGGTACACCAATTAGACTTTGGAAATATGTATGGTGCAGGTGGAAGGGCTGCTGAATGGATTAATAAATACCCAGGTCGTTTCCAATCACTTCACGTTAAAGATGAAATTAAAGTAGCAAAAGGTGAAATGAATGATGGCTATGAAAGCACTATTTTAGGAGAGGGCGTGGTAGATCCTAAATCTATCGCCTTACTTGCTAAAAAAATTGGAGGAGCACACCATTATATCATTGAACAAGAGTCTTATCAAGGCAAATCTCCATTAGATTGCGTGAAAATAAATTTAGAAAGAATGAAAACTTGGGGTATCTAAACTAGCTCCTTGTTCAAAAAGCACAAACCCAAAAGTTTGTGCTTTTTTTTGCTTAAATTTATTTCAATATATCAATTAGATTTTATGAACAATACGCATTATACAAAAAGTACAGAGTATATAAAAAATATCAACAGTACAATGAGACTTCTCCCTTACACATGTTGTATAGTCATATTACTTACTAGCTCTTTAATAAGCAAGGCGCAAAAATATAGTGCTAGCGAAATTGCAAGGTGGGAAGAACATGCAAAACAAGTAACCATTATTAGAGATGAATGGGGCATTGCACATGTTTATGGCAAGACCGATGCTGACGCCGTTTTTGGTTTAATGTATGCACAAAGCGAAGAGAATGTAGGACAAATAGAATTGAACTATTTAGAAATGCTAGGCCGAACTGCTGAAGTAAAAGGTAGTTCAGCTATTTATGCGGACTTAATGATGCGCCTTATTCAAGATAGTGTAGCTGCCATAAATGATTATAATAAAAGTCCTGTTTGGTTTAAAGCTTTACTACAAGCCCACGCCGATGGACTAAACTATTATTTATACAAACATCCTGAAGTACAACAAAAAGCCATTCAATATTATAAACCCTGGTATCATTTAATGTGGACAGACGGAAGTGTTTCTCCTACTAAAACAGGTGGCATCAAAACAGAACAGGTGGCTTCTTTTTATGGACAAATGCCCGGTGCAGAAAAATTAGTGGTAAATAATACCGAAGAGCCTTATGCCTTAGAAGAAAAAATACAAAAAGGTTCTAATGGTTTTGCAATAGCGCCTCAGCATAGTAAAAATGGCAATGCATTGTTATATATTAACCCGCATGTGCCTTTTTATTTTAGATCAGAAATTCATATGGTGAGTGAGCAAGGTTTAAATGTATACGGAGCTGTCACTTGGGGGCAAATGTTTATTTATCAAGGCTTCAATGAACGTTTAGGTTTTATGCATACCAGCGGCTATGCAGATGTAGCAGATGTATATGAAGAAAAGGTAACTAAAAATAAAACAGGTTGGGTATCGCATTATGAACAAGGTCTTCAGCCTATTAAAGAAAGAAATATTCCTATTCAGTATTTGGAACAAGGACAAATAAAAACAAAATCATTTTTAACTTACCGCACATTACATGGCCCCGTGATGGGATCCAAAAATGGCAAGTGGTTAAGCTTACAAGAAAATAATCGTTCTTTAAATGCCTTAATAGAATGTTGGACCAGAACCAAGGCTACTAATTTAAAAGAGTATCAAACAGCCTTATCCTTACTAGGTAATAATAGTAACAACACGGTGTACGCCGATGCCGATGGCTCTATTGCTTACTGGCATGGTAATTTCATTCCCAAAAGAAATACGAATTATGATTTTAGTGTGCCTGTAGATGGTTCTATTGAAGCCACTAATTGGATGGGCGCGCATGCTTTAAATGAAATTGTACAAAGTATTAACCCCGCCAATGGTTGGTTACAAAATTGTAATGCTACTCCCTTCACAGTGGCTGGTGCATCTAGTCCTAAAGAAAAAGACTATCCTCATTATATGGCACCCGATGGTGAGAATGGACGCGGTATTAATGCAGTTAATTTATTAAGTAAAATAGATAAAATTTCCTTAGAGGATTTAATTCAATTGGGATATAATAAACATTTAAGTGCTTTTGATATTCTACTGCCTTCTTTTATGGCTTACACGAAAACTATTGCTTTAAATGAAAGAGAAAGCAAAGCAATTAACTATTTAGCTAATTGGAATAGAGATGCGGGTATTTCCTCTGTGGCCACTACTATTGCTATTGAATGGGCCAACAATTGGTCTAAAGAAATTCCTCCGGCCACAACTGAAGAAGCCACTACTCAAATTATAAAAAAATATGAGCAGATGGTAAATACTGTTTCGAATGAAAAAAAATTAGCGCTCTTAAATGCTGCATTAGATCAATTAGAAAAAATTTATGGTAACTGGGAAATTCAATGGGGCGATTTAAATAGATACCAAAGAGTGAACCCAGGAGAAAAATTTAATGACAATGCGCCTAGTATAGCGGTGGCACAAACATCTTCTAAATGGGGCTCCCTGCCTGCTTTTGAGAGCAAAAGGTATGATAATACTTTAAAGCGTTATGGTTATTCTGGTAATAGTTTTATTGCAGCAGTAAGTTTTGGAAAAAAAGTAGAAGCGAAAACAATTATTACGGGAGGCCAAAGTCGTTTTGCCAGTTCAAATCATTTTACAGACCAGGCTCAAAAATATATTGATGGCGATTTTAAAACTATACATTTTTATAAAGAAGATGTTTTAGCGCATGAAGTCACATCATATAAACCAGGGTTCTCTAAATAATGATCATATAGCTTTGACATAAAGGCTAGTTTCACCAAGCCTGCTAAATTTTTAACTTCTAGTTGCTGCATCATTTTTGTACGGTGCCCTTCAATAGTGCGTTTGCTATGGCCTACTTCATACGCTATTTGTTTACTAGAAGCTTCTTCGCAAATGCGTACTAAAATATATTTATCATAAGTATGTAACTGGTGTACTTTCTCTGTTAGCTTTATTTTATCCATACGGTTTACCATATTAAATATTTTATCTGCAGTACGATTACAGAAATATATTTTTTGAAGTCTGGCCATTTCAAGTGCTTTGGACCATTCTTGTTTGGAAACGTTGCGTGCCACTATCACCGATATGCCATTATCAATTAATTGATACAAATGAGCGTCGTCTTGTTCATTAAAGACCACCATCACGCCCATTCTATTTTTAATTTCTTTTAATTGATGCATAGAAGTTGGATTTCCAAAATGAAACATCGCACTATCTACCACTAAGACCATGGGTAAGACCTGCTTGGTTTTATCATAGGCTATATAACCATTCAATTCCTCTATAGTTTTGATGATATGATAGCCCAATAACTGTGGATTGTCTTTGATAAGTAAGCTAGATCCCATTGCATACACAATTTGTTTATCACAAATGATTACTTGAGTTTGCATTATTTATAAAATTTTAATGTAGTTGCAATTAACTAAATATTGTATAACATGTTGATATACAGACAACTATATTATACGAAAGGTTTTTAAACGCATTGTGATTTATCCCATTGAAGTATTTTCGAAATGAGCATAAAGTAGTATGTATTTATAGGCTATAGTAGTTATGAAATTAATGGCTATAATAATTTGTTAGTATTATATATTTTATAACTTCATTGAATATTATACTAACATATACTAACCCTCTAAAACTGCGTTGACAACTTTTCGTAACTTATTTTACCCTTTTGTTCCAGTAGGACATTTGAAAGTGTGGGTCTTGGCCCCAGCCTTGGATAATCCGGATCCGAACTTAGCATACTATTATGATTTTAGTCAAAGTATCGAAGAGTATACGCGCGTATTTGAACAATTAGACCTTCCTTGGAAATGGCAGCCCGTAACTTTAGAAAGTTATAAAATGATTGTGCAAGAAATTGCACATGAAAGAGAAAAAGGAATTCATTTTCCAGTAGTATTGAATTTATGTGATGGAGATGAAATTAATGGAGCACCAGGCATTTCCGTTATTAAAGCATTAGAGGCAAAACAATTAGTATACACAGGTGCCAATGATTATTTCTACGATATCACTACTTCTAAAATTCCCATGAAAAAAGCTTTTGATGAAGCAGGTGTAGCCACACCGAAATGGGAAGCCATTAGAGATAATAATATTAATGCAAAAGAAATTATTGAAAAATTAGGTAGCCCTTTAATTGTAAAACCTGCTGTATCTGGTGGAAGCCTTGGTGTGGGTGTGAAAAATGTAGTAGAGACAGAACATGAATTAGAAACACAATTGGCTAAAATGTTTGAAGGATATAGAGGATGGAATTTATCATCAGATGGTATTGTGGCAGAGTCCTTTGTAGAAGGCCCTGAATATACAGTGATGATAGTGGGAAGCCATACCCATCCTGAGTATGCTAAGATATACCCTCCGGTAGAAAGAGTCTTTCACGCCTCCCTTCCTGAAAAAGAAAAATTTTTATCCTTTGATAGATTATGGGAAATTTATGAAGAAGAAACGCCCATGCCAGAAGATGAAAATTTTTATCAATATCAATTAGGAGATGAATCTATTCAACTCGCTGTTCAGAAAGTTTCATGGGATGCCTATGTCGCTTGTAATGGAACAGGTTATACAAGAGTAGATGTTCGTATAGATAATAAAACAGGTGAGGCCTACGTCTTGGAAGTGAATGCACAATGTGGTATTAGTGAAGACGAAAACTATACCTCTATTGGTGCTATTTTACGTTATGCTAATCAAAGTTTTACAGAACTCGTAATTCATATTATTAATGACGCATTCGCTAGAAGAAAAAAATAATTTTATGCGCCCCCTTCCCACTATTAATAATATTGCAAGTTTTACAGATTTAAAAATTTGTGTACTTCAACCAGACTATTCCACTTCAGAAGTCGATTATCAATACTACGATCCTAAAAGAGATCTTTCTTCTATTATGCCCGAAGCGCATATCGATCATGTTTTTTTAAATAAGCTTACTACCTATCAACAATTAAAAGAACTCAAAGAAAAAAATTATGATATCTATATTAATTTATGTGAAGGCTATTTAGAATGGAAAGTGCCTTCTATAGATGTCATAATGAGTTTGGATTTATTGGGACTACCCTATACAGGACCTAGCGCCAATTTATACGACCCCCCTAAAACCATCATGAAGTATTTGGCCTTCTGCGAAGATGTCAAAACACCGGCCCATATTCATATAGAGTCAGAAGCCGATATAGCACAGCTTCCAGGTAATTTACAATTTCCTTTATTTGTAAAACCTGCCAAGGCAGGTGATAGCCTAGGGGTGGACAATGCTTCCAAAGCCAATAATACTAGCGATTTAGTGACTAAGGTAAAAAGCATACTAGCAGAATTTGGTGGTGCCTTGGTGGAAGAGTATATTGATGGCCGTGAATTCACTGTTTTAGTGTCTGCTAATGCAGATGGAAAAACTTGCACCAGCTTTGTACCGGTTGAATATATTTTTCCTGAAGGTTTTAGTTTTAAAACCTATTCATTAAAAACTTCTGAGTTGCATCCTACTGCTAATATTCCAGTAACCGATGCTAGTTTAGCGGGTAGATTAAAAAATATTGCCGAGCAAGTTTTTATGTCTTTCAATGGCGTAGGTTATGGAAGAATGGATTTTAGAATGAATGATAAAGGAGAGCTATTTTTTCTTGAAATAAATTTTACTTGTTCTGTGTTTTATGCACAAGGCTATGAAGGTTCTGCAGATTACATTTTACTACACGATGGAGCGGGCCAGCGTGGCTTCTTAGAAAGAATTATTATTGAAGGCATGGCGCGCTATAGAAGAAAAGAAAAAGTATTTAAAATTAAAGGGAATGCTATTTCTGGTTATGGCATGTACGCTAAATGGGATTTACCTGAGGGCACTATTTTATTTCAAGGCGAAGAAAAAGCACAACGCATTGTCACCAAAAAATTTGTGGATGAAAATTGGGATGAGCGTGAGAAATTAAATTTTAGAAGATACGCCTATCCTATTAGTAAGGATGTATATATATTATGGGACTTACAACCCGAAGAGTGGTCTCCTCAAAACCACCACTGCGATGCTAACTGCAGCTACATGGGTTTAAATGTAGTTATAAATAGAGCGGTTAAAAAAGGAGAAGAGCTTACCTTAGATTATGGTAGCTTTTTAGATGAAACCATGGAGCCTTTTAATTGTAATTGTGGTGCTGCTAATTGTCGCGGCCTTATTCAAGGAACTACAGGTAATAAAATTTAGCACCAGCCTAGTAAAGCATGGTATAGGATAGGATAGCATGATTTAACCTAGAATTTCTAGCCTTTTGTTCTCAATAAGAATGTTTTTTTTATTATATTCATAGTAACGATTGCTTACTTTAATACTATTTTATGAAAAAACAATTACTTGTACTAGCCTGCATATTAGCATACACCGGGTTCGCAACGGCTCAAAAAATGTCAAGTAGAGATAGCCTTGCAGCCGCATTGGAAGTATGGGCGAATGTTCCAGTAGTTACACCTGGCCAAATTAACACAGACGCTCCATCCGACGCCACTATTTTATACAATGGAAATGGCCTAGGCGCTTTTCAAAAAAGAGATGGTAGCCCAGCAGGTTGGAGAATTGATGCAGATGGCGCTATCACCGATATTAAAGGCGCAGGCGATTTAATTACAAAAGAAGCTTTTGGAAGCTGCCAATTACATATTGAATTTAGAGAGCCTGCTGAAATAAAAAGCAGTGGACAAGGAAGAGGCAATAGTGGTGTTTACCTAATGGGTAAATATGAAATTCAAGTTTTAGATTCTTATAATAATCCTACTTATTCAAACGGACAAGCAGGTGCAGTATATAAACAACATGTACCATTAGTGAATGCAAGTCGCAAGCCCGGTGAATGGCAGTCTTTTGATATTATTTTTACAGCACCAAAGTTTAAAGTGAATGGGGATCTAGAAAGTCCTGCGCGTGTAACTGTTATGCATAATGGAGTACTTATTCAAAATAATGTAACAATTTTAGGACCTAGCGATTGGGTAATAAAGCCTAAGTATGAAAAGCATGCTTCTAAATTACCATTGATGTTACAAGATCATGGCGATGATGGCAATCCAATTAGTTATAGAAATATTTGGATACGCAACTTATAATTTTATAATTATAGTAATGGGAAAATTTCATCCACCTGCTTTTATTGAACCTTTCTCCCTTTTTTGGTGGCAATGTATTATAATGGTCATACTCATTATTACGATTGTAGTAAGAGCCCCCTTACATTTTAAAAAAATTGAACCCAAAACTTACGCTAATTTTATAGCCTTATTTTTTGGCATCAATTATATAGTAGAAAATTATTACGTTTATTCAACAGGTTATTGGAACTTACAACAAAATCTACCTGTTCATTTATGCAGTATTAGTTATTTTTTATGCATAATTACACTAATTAATTATAGACAATGGTTAGCGGAATGCCTTTACTACTGGGGTTTAGCGGGTGGTATACAATCTTTACTAACACCTGAATTTACGGTAGGCATGGAAGGTTATAATTTTTATGCATACTTTATAGACCATGGTGGCATGCTATTAGTTATTATATATATGATTGTGCATTTAAAATTTGTACCCCGACCAAAATCTTGGTTATGGGTATTAGGCTATACTCAATTAGTAGCTATTGGCGTGGCCATTGTTAATTATACGGTGGGTGCAAATTATATGTATTTATCGGCTAAGCCAGAAGTAAGTAACCCTTTAGTAATAGGCGAATGGCCTTATTATATTTTAGTATTAGAACTAGTAGTCTTCATTCATTTCTGGGTTTTATACCTGCCCTTCGCTAAAAAAAATAAGCAAGCTATTCAAGCAGAAGCTTAATTGAACTTCTAAGAGTATTAATTAGTATCAAGGTGTAATAACTTATTATTCTATAGCTCTTCAATTCTTTTAGCCTTATCATCTATCACTAAATCAAAGTTCGGTTTAGTAGGGCCTCCATTAGGGTCGTAGCCTGTAATTAAGTCATGAAACTTACAACCCCATTTATTGAGCTGTTCTAAAGTAAGGCCTCTTAAATCGCGCTTTGAGCTTTCTCCCCTGCCAGTCCAGTAAGTAATATGCCAGCCCTCATCATATAGTTTATTAATCTTAGCTACATTTTCAAAGTTTGGCTCTGCGAGCTCATATACTCTTTTTTCTGTATAAAAGCAGATGGTTTCATCTATATCAATTAGTGCTTTCTTAGAACCAAACCTTTTAGACTCAATCATTGTTATCTATTTAATTATTAACTATTGCAAATTTAGATAGTTTCTATAAATTACACCGTTGAAATTATAATTAAGCCAAAATAACTCTTCCATGCGTATTCTATTATTCTCTCTTTGTATTTTATTACAACAATTCGCTATTGCTCAGTCAACTAATGAGCCCCTTATTCGTACAGATAAAATTACCATAGCAAGAGATACTTATGGCGTGCCGCATATTTTTGCTCCCACCGACCCAGAAGTGGCTTATGGCTTGGCCTGGGCACATGCCGAAGATGATTTCACCACCATTCAAACCCTTATTTTAACGGGCAAAGGAAAGCTAGCTACTTATTTAGGTAAAAAAGGTGCTCCCGTTGATTATGTATTTGGTTTATTAAATACAAAGGCCACTGTACTTGCTCAAATAAATAGCCTAGACCCAAAATTAATTTTACTAGTAAAAGGTTATTTAGCAGGCTTGGAAGCTTTTGCAAAAGCGCATCCCGATAAAGTATTAAATAAAAATGTATTTCCCATTACGATTGAAGACTATTTAGCTTCTACTATTTTTTCTGTAGCTGTTTTTTGTGGCGTAGACAGGTCCTTACCTAAAATACTCAACGGCTCCATTGCACATTTAGCGGGCATGACTGGAGAAGGCTCTAATACCATTGCAGTGCATGCAAGTAAATCAACCACAGGTGAAAATATGTTAGTGATTAACGCGCATCAACACATTGAAGGCGATAATGCTTTTTATGAAGCACATTTCCAAAGTGAAGAATGCTGGAATATTTTATGATGTTTGTTTCCAG
>JBEIIN010000036.1:0-11500 GCA_040380795.1 Sediminibacterium sp.
GATTTTTTTCCAAGCTTATTATTTTCACTCTAATAATATTAAAAAAGTCCCCACGATATTCGCGGGGACTTTTTATTTCTTCTCTAATGATTTTTTCTTAATCTACATCACATCCAATCGGCGCACCTGGAGGAATGACTACAGGTTTAGGAAGCGTGATTTTCTCAGGATCATTGATTCTGCTAATCGCATATTGATAATGTGCTGTAAGCTTCGGGTTGCTGATGGATAGACTCGTTAATTTTGATTTCAACTTATTCAATCTATTGGCACAAATACTTTTTACTTCAAAATTAGCATCACTAGTTTGGCTCATGCCAATTAGCCAGCTTAATGTTTGTTGTTGTGTTTGTAATTGAACGGATCCAGCTAAACCAGATACTGCAGGAGCGAACCATGTCTTATCCAATATCGCATCCAATACATTGTCCCATCCCATACTCCCAGCTCTAGCTTTGTTTTGTACTAAACGATTGGCTCTTTCTGCATTGAATAAAAAAGACAATTCAAAATCCACCAAGGCTTCTGCTGGAGACAAAGCATCAAAACTTAATCCGGTCCTTTTTGTAAATAATTCACCCACGCCGTAATACATTGGTGGTCTTGGAGGAATGAGTTGTAAAACATTTTCTGGAATCGATAAGAAGCTAGGTGCTAAACATGCCAAGGCGGCATCTAAGGCTTTTTGCTGCATTGCATTTGGTACAATAGTGGGTTGAATTTGATTTTTATCGCCTCTCACACTGTATTGATACTTAACACCTCCAATTAATTTTGTCACTGCTTCGTATTGATATCGATGGTAATTGTAGACTGGCACAAGCATGTCTTCTAGTTGAGCAAGTGGGGTACCTACTTTCACTGCATCTTCGCTAAATTGTTGCATCGCTTTATTGCGCACTGCAAAAGTTTGCATTAAGCCATCTACTGCATCGGGTTGGTTGTCCCATAGATGCGCATTAGGATGCATACCGCCTGCTGCTCTAGCGTCTGCGTCTGCAATAAATTGTAATCCATTTTTTGAATTTTCTTCCAACATTTGATTCAATCCTTTTGCTTCATCTGTGCCTTTTGGAAAATCTTGGTAACCATAAGTAATGGCGCGTTTATCCCAAAGACCAATTTCGTCTGTATAAATGGTAGAGAAATCTAAAGCGCCTTTTGCATTTACAAAAATATTTGGATGTGGGTAGTCCATCACCGATGATCGATCGTTGAAACTAGATGCATAATTGTGTTGTAAACCTAAAGTATGTCCAATTTCATGTGCAGAAAGTTGTCTTAATCTATGAATAGCCGCTTTACGCATTTGCTCTGAAACTGGCTTACCTGTTGTATAAGGAGATAGTAATGCAGCAAAAATTAAATAATCCTGCCTCACTCTCAAAGAGCCTAATGAAACTTGACCTTTGATAATCTCTCCAGTTCTAGGGTCCACCACAGAAGCGCCATAACTCCATCCTCTAGTAGAACGGTGCACCCAATTGATCATATTGTAACGAATATCCATTGGGTCTGCAGAGTCTGGAAGGATGTATAATTGAAATGCATTTTTATAACCGGCAGCTTCAAATGCTTGGTTCCACCATTTTCCGCCTTCTAATAATGCAGAACGAATGGGTTCTGGCGTTCCATTGTCTAAATAATAAATGATGGGTTTAACAGCTTCGCTGACAGCAGCAGTAGGATCTTTTTTCTGTAAACGATGTCTGTTGATCACCATTTGCTGAATGGGTTCACTTATATCAGAACTGTAATTGAAAAAACTTGTACCTCCATAGCCACTTCGAATATCATATTTTCTTGGACTGTAATTATTGTCTGGTAATTCTACAAAACTATGATGCATTCTAACAGTGATGGCTTCTGGAGATGGTGTGACTGATTGCACCAATCTACCTGCATCGGATCCGCCAACAAATGTCACAGTAGCTTCGAACTCTGCATTTTTTGGAAAGTTCTTAGTATTTTGAATATAAATAGCAGATCTATTTTCGTTGATGGTATAAGTACCTTGTCTTGCGCGCTTTAGTCTATCAACTACCCCGTGCGCATCTCTTAAAAAAAAGCTGGTAGCATCAACTAAAATTTTACTCATTGATGGCTCATTTGCATTTACATCCTCGGCTTCTATCGTAAAATTAAATAATATAGATTGTGCAAAAGATTGTTCAACTGCTTTTTGTTCTCTTTTGTCATTGGTAACAGCTCGATAGTCTAGATTAGGTTGCGTTAAGAATATTTTTTGACCTACTCGATTAAAATAGACAATTCTTGAATCTCCTAATTGGCCTCTATCAAGCCCGATATCATTGGATCCCAGCCCGGCAGGTAATGAATTGACATATAAAAACGGGGTATTCAATTTGTCTACTACTAGATAGATTTTTCCATTGGCATTGTCCCAATAAAAATCATAAAAACCTTTTCGCAATTCCATATTTTTTGTTTTCTCTGCAATTGAATTGTTTTGTGCTTGCAGTAAAAATGGAAAACATAATAACATTAAAATAATACGCATAAAAATGAATTTATATTAAAAATAAAAAATCCCGCCTCCACCGAAAAATCGGATAGGGGGCGGGATTGTAATTTAAGTTTTTTTTACTAAACTGTAGGTGTCGAATTTGTTGTAGGTTCTGTAAATAGAGTCGTTGCTACTACTGGAGCTACAGCTGCCGCTACTTTTTTCTTAGGGGCTGCTTTCTTTTTAGGAGCTGCTTTTTTTACTGCTTTTTTAACAGTTTTAGGAGCGGCTGCCTTTTTCTTAGGAGCTACTTTCTTTTTAGGAGCTGCTTTTTTAGTTGCTTTTTTTACCGCTTTCTTCGCTGCTTTTTTAACAGTCTTTTTTACGGCTACTTTTTTCTTTGGAGCTACTTTCTTTTTAGGGGCTGCTTTTTTAGTTGTTTTTTTTGCGGCTTTCTTAGCTGCTTTTTTAACAGATTTCTTTGCTACCACTTTTTTCTTAGGGGCTACTTTCTTTTTTGTAGCTACTTTCTTCTTACTTGACTTTGCCATTTTTGTTAATTTGATTTTGTGTAAACGAATTGGACAACAAAATTACATCGTTTTATTGAACTATATTAAAACATTTTCATTTTTTGTAATAGCTTTGTAAAATGAATACACCCATTACACTCATTCTTGGAGCAACACCCAATGCAGACAGATATAGTTTTATGGCAACTGCCTTATTAGTAGATAAAGGATATGCTGTGTATCCTTTTGGGATAAAAAAAGGCGAAATACTTAGTACACCTATCATAAATGAATGGCCAACGACTGAGCGCATAGATACTGTCACTCTGTATTTGGGCCCATCTGCACAAGAAGCCTACTACAATGCTATTATAGACTTGAAACCTAGAAGAATTATATTTAATCCGGGCACTGAAAATCCAATTTTGAATAATTTAGCCACCGAAAAAGGAATTGAAACAATCGAAGCCTGCACTTTAGTGATGCTAAAAACAGGACAATACTAGTCGCTTTATTTTTTTTGCATTTAATTTTTAAAATGACCCCAGGTAGACCTGTCTAGATTACGATATTGGATGGCCTCGCTAATATGCTCTTCTTTTATACTAGTATTTGCTTCTAAATCGGCAATTGTTCGACCCAATTTTCTAATTCTATCATAGGCCCTAGCGCTAAATTGAAATTTTTCCATCGCTAATTCCAATAATTTTTCCGCCTCAGGGGAAAGAAGCCCCCATCTTTTTAATAAAGTCTCGTTCATTTGGGCATTGGTATAAATACCTGGCTCATTTTGGAACCTTTCTATTTGAATAGCTCTTGCTAATTCTACTCTTTTAGCAATTTCGATCGAGTTTTCAGCGGTTTCGATATTTGTGAGTTCATGGTAGGGTACAGGACTCACTTCAATATGTAAATCAATTCTATCTAGTAAGGGCCCTGAAATTTTATGTAGGTATTTCTGTATTTGAGTAACACTACAATGACAGGGTTTCTGTGGGTGGTTGTAGTAGCCGCAAGGACAAGGGTTCATGGCTGCGAGTAACATGAATCTGGCAGGAAAATTGACCGTCATTTTGGCCCTGGCAATACTCACCAAGCCCGCTTCCATGGGTTGTCTTAGTACTTCAATCACCGATTTATTGAACTCTGGAAGTTCATCTAAAAATAAAACTCCATTATGGGCTAAAGAAATTTCTCCTGGTTGAGGGTGGCCACCTCCTCCAATCATGGCAATGGCTGATAAAGTATGATGCGGTTGCCTAAAGGGTCTTTGACTTATTAATTGTTTATCTAAGGGGGTCTTTCCACTAACACTGTAAATTTTACTGGTCTCAAGTGCTTCGTTTTTATTTAAAGGGGGTAAAATAGAAACGATACTTTTTGAAAGCAAGGTTTTTCCTGCGCCGGGTGGTCCAATCATAATTAAATTATGTCCTCCTGCACTAGCTATTTCTAAAGCACGCTTGGCTGCTG
Source organism: Sediminibacterium sp. (assembly GCA_040380795.1). Classification (GTDB taxonomy): domain Bacteria; phylum Bacteroidota; class Bacteroidia; order Chitinophagales; family Chitinophagaceae; genus Sediminibacterium. The sequence continues at coordinate 4,453 of JBEIIN010000036.1, forward strand.
ACTGTCCTTTTATATCTGCAAAATTGGGAAGGGTTTCGGTTTGCATATTTTGATTTATACTAGTATGGTCTTGAAGCGGCTTAGTTTGCTTTTCAGCATAAGGGTTATTTAAAAAATAAACGACTTCTTGTAGAGAAGAGAAAGCAAAAACAGAAATACCTTCTACCATTAAAGCCTCTGTAGCATTTTGTCTTGGAATAATCATAGCCGCAAATCCTTCTTCTTTAGCTTGCATGGCCATGGCAAGTATGCCCTTGATGGGATATAAATTACCATCCAGTCCCAGCTCTCCCATACATAAATATTTTTCAATCAGGGAAGGTTGGGTAATTTGTTCTGAGGCAGCTAAAATGCCGATGGCAATAGGTAAATCAAAGGCGGCGCCCGATTTTTTTAAATCGGCGGGCGATAAATTAATAACCAGTTTAGTGCGCGGCATATGAAAGCCATTAGACTTAATGGCACTTTCAGTTCGGTCTAAACTTTCTTTAACAGCATTATCGGGAAGGCCTACTATGCAATAGCCTTGACCCATACTTACATTCACTTCAATGGTAATAGTGACAGCGTCAATGCCTACAATAGCGCTGCCCTTGGTTTTTACAAGCATCTTTTTGCTTGAAACTAGCTCAGATACTAAAGCGAATTGAAAGTATTAATACTTGTTTTTGCTAATATTTTTTAGCAGGTCCACCACGCCTTCTCTTTCCAGGATTAAATAACCCAGTCTATCTTGACTCACTCCTTTTTTTAATTGATAATGAAAAATCAATTCTTTTTCTTTGACGGCAGTTTCAAAATAACTAAACTGTATATTATCAAAACCTTTTAAGCCATCGCTTATTTCATATAAATGCGAAGATATAATAAATAAACTATTTCTTAAATTTTGTAAACCTTCAATAACGGCGCTGCTGCATTTCATGGCATCTTGAATATTAGTGCCTTTGAATAATTCGTCAATTAAAACAAAATATTTTTTACCGTCTACTATTTTTTCGATAGTATTTTTTATTCTTTGTACTTCATTGAAAAAGTAACTCTCGCCTTTAGCGATATTGTCTGCAATAGTTAAATTGGTAATAAGGCCATCAAATAAAGTCAATGCTAATTTTTTAGCAGGCACGCCAATGCCAATATGGGCTAGATATAAAACAATACCCGTTGTTTTTATAAAAGTGCTCTTGCCAGCCATATTTGCGCCCGTTAAAAAAAGTAAATTGCTTTGATGGCTAAGGGAGAGTTCATTATCAATAGCATTTTGTACAAGTGGGTGAATGGCTGCAGTGACTTCAAAAACAGGTGTATCATTTTCTAGCCAAGTAGGAAAAACAAACTTATAATTTTTAGAAGCCATGGCCATGCTATAATAGGCGTCTAGTTCGTAATAATATTCTAAAAGCTGTAGGGTATTATTTTTATAATGATATAAGAAAAAATGGCAGAAAGAAAGGACTGTTTGCGGGTTCTCTAACTTAGTAGAAGCGGGAAGGCTAGCTAGAGAAGGATGGTTTGTGTATTTTTTTATTTTTTGAACCAGCGATTCAATAACGGGATTATCCTTTATGTTTTCAAATACCGACAACCATTTATTTAAATTTTCATAAAATAAAATTAAATGTCCGAGTGAATAATGAAGTAAGGAATAGTCTGAAGCGCTCATAAATTGATACCAGTAGGCAGCAGGCAAACTAATTTGTGTAGGAATTTTTTTAAAACCAGTATCAAAAAACTTCTCAATGATAAGTGTAGTACCATTGGTAATTTTCAATGCTTCTACAAAATGGATATTGCCTATAAAATAAGCAATGGCATTTTGTCTTTGCTCAATGGAGGCTATGGTAGATAAAGGATTTGAAAGGTAATAGTCTAAATGTATTTTGCCCCCATTGGACTTGCAAAAATTGAGATGAGATATAAGACCGATTGACTCTTCGTTATCAAATAAGCCAATATCTTTCAAAGTAATTTTATCCACCTGCATAAAATTACTATTAGCTTCTTGTAAATTGAAGGCGTTGACCCTTCTGTGCTTCATTAAATACCCCTTCATGGTATACTTTGTATCCATTTACAAAAGTGGTATTCACTTGGTAAGGGAAGCTGTTACCTTCAAAAGGGCTCCAGCCGCAGTGGTATAAAATATTGTCTTTAGTAACTGTGTAAGGTGCTTTTTTAACTAGCACTAAGTCGGCATGATAGCCCTCTCTAATAAAACCACGGTCTTTGATTTGAAAACAAGTAGCGACTGCATGACTCATTTTTTCTACCATCTTCTCCATGCTTATTTTTCCTTCATCAACATATTTAAGCATTAATAGTAGACCATGTTGTACTAAGGGTAGGCCTGCATGCGCTTGCGCATAGGCTTCTTGTTTTTCGGCCCAGGTATGGGGTGCATGGTCTGTGGCAATGACATCTAGTTGATCATTCAATAAGCCTTCCCATAATGCCTTTTTATTTTCTGGTGCTTTAATTGCAGGGTTGCACTTGATTAAATTGCCTAAACTAGTATAGTCATTAGCGGTAAAATGTAAATGATGCACACATACTTCTGCAGTAATTCTTTTATCTGCTAGGGTTCTTAAATTGGAGAACAATTGTAATTCTTTAGCAGTACTAATATGTAAAATATGCAATCTGGAATCAAATTTCTTAGCAAGCTGTATGGCTTTGAAAGAAGATTCAAAACAAACTTCTTCGTCTCTAATAATGGGATGATCGGAGGGTTCTAAAATAGGTTTGATGGCTTCTAGCGCTGCTTTATTTCTTTTAATAAGACTTTCTTCCTCACAATGTGTAGCAATTAATAGCTCAGTACCACCAAATATTTTTTCAAGCACCAACGGGTTTTCTACTAATAAATTACCAGTAGATGATCCCATAAATATTTTCAATCCGCATACCTCATTTTTTTTATCGTTGGTCTTTAAAATTTCTTCCAAGTTGTCTTGAGAAGTACCCATGTAAAAAGAATAATTGGCTAATGAAGTATGGGCGCCTATTTGATATTTATCTTCTAATAATGCTTGTGTGAATACGGGTGGTTGTGTATTGGGCATTTCCATAAAGCTAGTGGTTCCGCCCGCTACAGCTGCCTTGGCCTCGCTATAAATATTGGCTTTATGGGTTAAGCCTGGCTCTCTAAAATGCACTTGATCATCAATAACACCAGGTAGTAAAAATTGATTTTCACCATCAATTTCAGTAATGCCAGCTATGGATTCAATTTGACTTGCTATTTTTTCAATACGACCATTTTTAATGAAGACATCACCCTGGATAGTATTGCCTTCATTTACGATTTGTACATTTTTTATTAAGTAGCTATTCATACTTAATTAGTTTTCTATATGAATGGTGAAATAAACAAAATTGCCTGTGATGTCTCTAACACTTGATAAAAGAGCATCCCCTTTATTTAAATTTCTTAAGCCGTAACTAAATTTTACTTCTGGTGAAATAGTGGCGTACTGTAAATAAAAACTAAGCCCTAAACCCATTTCATAGCCATAGTCAATACTATTTAAAGTATTAGGGTAAGAGGTTCTATTGCTTCCAGTTCCATTACTAGTAATAATAGCTTTATTGGATCCTAATAAATCGTAATCAATTTTTCCGCCTATAAAAACATAATGACGCATGATATCGTTGTAATGAAAAGCATTGTATCTGTCCGATTCTATTTTGAAGGCCAATGGGATATTAAGTATCGCAGAAGAAATATTCATTGTTTTTAGATCGTCAGACCCCACTTCTTTATAAGTATATACATTTTTTGAACCTGCAATAAGTACCGTTGGATTTAATCTAAGTAAGGTATGTGAATTAAGGCGCAGTGTGCCTATTAGGCCAAGGTTTAAGGCAAGATTATTATTTGGATTAATAGCATAGACAGCACCTGCTGCTGGGTTTGAAAATTCTTTGTTTCTATTAAAATTAAAATAGCTATTGTTAACGCCAATACTCATTCCTAAATAGTAAGGTAGGTCGTCGTGGAAGGGTTGATACACTTCTCCTCTTTGCGCCATGGACGCAAAAGAAATACAAAGCAGTAAAGCCCCCGTGATTATTTGCTTGCGCAGTAAATGCTGCATATGCCTAAACTTAATTTTTCTTGTGAAATATTGTTAAATCCTACTTGCTCTAATATAGTCAAAAAAGCAGCGCCTTCTGGAAAAGCAATCACACTTTCATTTAAATAGGCGTAAGCTTCTTTGTTACCTGAAAATAATTTTCCAATACTAGGGGTAATCCATTTCATATAAAATGTATAAATGGGTTTGAACCAAAAACTACTAGGTTGTGAAAATTCTAAAATAACGAGTTTGCTGCCTGGCGTTAATACACGATGAATTTCTTGTAAGCCTTTTTCTAAATTTGCAAAATTACGTACCCCGAAGGCCACCATGGCTCCATCAAATGTTGCAGCTTCAAAAGGAATGGCTGTGCTATCACCCAAGCTTAATTGAATTTTTTCGTTCAAGCCTTTGTCTTGAATTTTCACTCTTCCATATTGCATCATGCCTTCTGAAATATCAATGCCTGTAATTTTTTCAGGCTGAATTTGTCTGTAAGCCATTAGGGCCATATCGGCCGTGCCCGTTGCAATATCTAATAAGTGCTTTATTTTTTTCTCTTTCAAATGCGCGATGGCTTTTTTACGCCATCCTTGGTCAATGCCTAAACTTAAAAATCGGTTCAAAAAATCGTATCGCTTTGCAATAGAATCAAACATAGTAGCTACTTGTTCTTTCTTTTCGGCATTGCTTTGGCTGTAAGGAACCACTTTATCATGTGCAAATTGACTCATGGCGCAAAGATATTGAATTTGTGCTGCTTTTTGGGTAGTGTAGTTCTTAACAAATACTTTTATCTTCGCAGAGCATGAAAGCACGTATTTATAAGTCTACAGGTAGTTGGTATTCGGTCAAATCCGAGGCGGGACTGTTTTATCAGGCCCGTATTAAGGGTGTGATTAAGTTAGACAATATCACCTCTACCAACCCCATTGCGGTGGGTGACTGGGTAGAATATGAGATGGAAGATGAGGAGCGTGGAACGGTGATGATAGCTGAAATTCTTGACCGCAATAATTATGTTGCAAGACAGTCGCCTCATAATAAAAGACAACAACATATTATTGCCTCCAATTTGGATCAATCTATTTTACTGGGCACCTTAAAATCTCCTAAAACCTCTCAAGGTTTTATAGACCGTTTTTTGATTTCTTGTGAAGCTTTTCATATACCCGCCATTATTGTTTTTAATAAATCGGATATCTATGGCGAAAAAGAAATGCTTACTTATGACGAAATGAAAAAAATGTATGAAGCCATTGGCTATCAAGTTTTTTTAATTAGTGTGGAGAAAAAAGAAGGTTTGGATAAGGTTCAAAAATTATTAGAAAATAAAACCACACTTATTAGTGGACATAGTGGGGTAGGAAAATCCTCGCTTATTAATTATTTATTTCCCCATTTAGATTTAACCACCCAGGAAGTAAGTGATTGGAGTGGGAAAGGATTACATACCACTACTTTTGCGCAAATGTATGATTTGCCTGAAGGTGGCGCTGTGATTGACACACCAGGCATGAGAGAATTAGGTTTGGTGAATTTAGAAAAAGAAGAATTAGCGCAATATTTTCCTGAAATGCGCGCCAAAATGAATGGCTGCCAATTTAATAATTGCCAACATATTAATGAACCGGGATGTGCAGTGAAAGCAGCGGTGGAAAAAGGAATTATTACCGAAGCCCGTTTTTATAGCTATGTCGATTTATGGCATGGAATACAAGGGCCGATGTATTAGTTTCAGTATAAATTTTAGTACTAGTTTTAGTAATTATTTTAGTATTTATTTTTTCGCATCGTTATAAGCCTCGAACCAACTTGAATATTTTACATAGTTATCAGCAATTCTATTGATCTCGCCGGTAATCATGGCCTCCGAAACCATTTTTACTTTTTTCGCCGGTACACCTGCATAAATACTTCCTTCTTCTACAATGGTTCCTTCTAAAACCACTGCACCAGCTGCAATAATGGAATTAGAATGCACTACGCAGCCATCCATAACTATACTACGCATCCCTATTAATACATTATCGTGAATAGTGCAACCATGCACCAGTGCATTATGTCCAATAGAAACATTATTACCAATATTGGTGGGATGTTTTAAGTAGGTGCAATGCACCACAGCGCCGTCCTGTACATTTACCTTATTACCCATTTTAATATAATGCACGTCGCCTCTAAGTACGGCATTGAACCAAATGGAGCAATCATTGCCCATGGTCACATCACCCGCGATGGTGGCATTGGGTGCTATAAAACAATTTTCACCAAATTGTGGATCTTTCCCTTGAACAGTTAGTATGGTTGCCATAAAAATGCGACTTTTGTACTGCAATTTAATAGTTATTATGTCCAGTATGAATAATAGACAACTCTTTTTTCAACATTTAGCGCAAACCTCCGATAAACCTATTGGTATTGAAGTGGCTTCTGCCGAAGGCATTTATATCAAGGATGTAGATGGAAAAAAGTTTGTAGATATGATTGCAGGTTTTAGCGTTTGCAATATTGGCCATAGTCATCCCGATGTAATAAAGGCTATTCAGCAGCAGATTGAAAAGTATATGCATGTAATTGTGTATGGAGAATTTATACAAGCACCACAAGTGCAATACGCGAAAGCATTAACAAGTTTACTTCCAGAAAATTTACAATCGGTTTATTTCACCAGTAGTGGAGCAGAAGCCACAGAAGGTGCAATGAAACTAGCGAAGCGTGTGACGAAGCGATCAAAAATTATTTCTTTTATAGGAGGTTATCATGGAAGTACGCAAGGAGCTTTAAGTGTGATGGGTGATGAATATTTTAAAAATGCATTTCGACCACTTCTTCCAGACACGCTTCAATTAAGATATAATAATTTAGAAGACCTAGAACAAATTGATTCTACGGTGGCTTGCGTGATTCTAGAACCGGTGCAAGCAGAGTCGGGCATTACACCCGCAAGTAAAGACTGGTTAGCGGCC
>JBEIIN010000037.1:0-11107 GCA_040380795.1 Sediminibacterium sp.
AGTACCAAAACGCCTACTTCAAGCACTTCTTATACTATTTATTTTGATGGGTATTTTAAGAGTGATTTTTCAAAACAGTCTACCAACAATAAAACCAGTTTTACCAATTCGAATCAATCATTACAATTAGGAATGGCATCTATTAAGATAGACCGTGCCAAAGGAAATTTTACAGGTACACTTGATCTAGGTTTAGGAAAAAGAGCCCAAGAATTTTCTTATAATGACAATGGAGTAGCGCAAGCTATTAAACAAGCCTATATAAGTTATGCTCCCATGAGTGGACTTAAAATTACTGCAGGTAAATGGGCAACACATATTGGTTATGAATTATTAGATGCTTATTCCAATAGAAACTATAGTATGAGTTATGGATTTTCATATGGCCCCTTTTTTCATACAGGTATTAGAGCAGATATTGCTTTAGGGGGAAAATCGGCCATGATGATTGGACTTGCGCAACCTACCGACTTTGTGAGTTCATCTTCACCCGATAAAATGCTTATTGCGCAGTTCAGTACTAGCTCTAAGGACGATCATTTAAAAGCTTTTTTAAATTATCAAGGAGGTAAAGACAAATCACAATTTGATTTAGTATTAAATGGGGTGGTAAATAGTCAGGTAGCAATTAACTATGATGGCACTATTGCCAATATCTCGGGAAACAATTGGACAAGCAATGCAGTATATGTAAACTATGACCCTTCTTCTAAATTTGGTTTCACTTTAAGATCAGAATATTTTAATGATACTAAAAACGCGGTGGGCGTGGGTACTTCTATTTTTCAAAATACCTTATCTGCGAATATTCATTTCTCTAAACTAACTCTCATTCCAGAAATAAGATTTGATAATGCGAAAGACAAAATTTTCTTCAATAGCAACAATAATTTAAATCAGTATGCAGGTAATTTCTTGATAGCCGCTGTATATAAATTTTAAGACAATATTTTAAAAGCTTTTTTTATAGTTAAGATTCAGATAAGCAATCGTTAATCGGGCCCTATTTCTATGGGGCCCTCTTTTATCCTATTTTCTATAGGATTAATCGTTTCTTATTTGATCAGGATGATATTTTATTCAAAATAGACCATATTCTAGTAATCTTTTTAACAGGGGCAAGACTAAATATTGTAATTTTAGGTAGACAAAATTGTCAATCCTTAGGTGCTATTTCAGCGCCTAAATAAATTTAATTGTATGTTATTTATTTTAATTGGAGTTGCACTATTTTTTGCAGCGGGCGCTCTTGAAAATTTTAATTTACCTGCTTATCTTGGTAAGGGTAGTATTCGTACTATTGGATTAGTAGTTATTGCCATTGGTGTCTTAACTTCTTGTATTAAGCAAATTGATGCTGGAGAAATTGGAGTACAGTCCTTATTTGGAAAAGTACAAGATGAAGTTATTACCAGCGGTTTAAACTTTGTGAACCCTTTGATGTCTGTTAATACAATAGATGTAAGAACACAAAATTATACCATGAGTGGAGTTCATACTGAAGGGGAAATGACAGGAGATGATGCTATTCGCGTTTTAACAGCCGATGGATTAGAGGTAGTCATTGATTTAACGGTATTATACAGAGTGCAATCTTCTGAAGCACCCAAAATCGTAAGAGAGATAGGCTATGATTTTAAAAATGTAATTGTTCGCCCTATTACTAGAACTAAAATTAGAGACAATGCGGTTTATTATACAGCCGTTGATTTATATTCTTTAAAAAGAGATGAGTTTCAAAGCAGAATTTTTAAGACAATTGAAGAGAACTTAAAAATTCGTGGTTTGGTACTTGAGCAATTGTTAGTGCGTAATATTGTTTTACCTGCTACGGTAAAAGCGTCTATTGAAGATAAAATTAAGGCTGAACAAGATGCACAAAAAATGCAGTTCGTCTTACAAAAAGAGAAGCAAGAAGCAGAGCGTAAAAGAGTAGAAGCCCAAGGTATTGCCGATTATCAAAAAATTATTAGCTCAGGCTTAGGTGATAAGCAATTACAATACGAGCAAATACAAATAATGAAGGGGTTAATCACTTCACCGAATGCTAAAGTAATTATTATGGGTGGTGGAAAAACACCTGTTATTTTAGATGCTAAGAATAATTAAAATATTTTTTAAAACTATTATTTTAAACAGTTATACATGAAGAACAAAATTATTTTTTTACTGCTTTTCTTAATAGGAACGGTAGCCAATTCATTTTCTCAACAAATCATTAAAAAAGATGTTGAGATAGATGCGATGGTAAAAGAAATAAGTGTAGATAGCTTAGCGCAGAATTTAAATAAGCTAGTTTCTTTTGGTACAAGAGCAACACTGAGTAATCAATCAAGTAATACAAAAGGTATTGGTGCTTCAAGAGCTTGGATATTAAGTAGGTTTAATGAGTATGCAAAGTCAAGTAATGGAAGGTTGTCTGCTTTTATAGATACCATAACCTATAACGCCGATAAAAGAAGGGTGAATCGACCTATTATTTTAGGCAATGTAGTGGCTACTTTAAAAGGCACTGACCCTAATGATAAAAGAATATTTATTATTAGTGGACATTTAGATAGCAGACGTTCCAATGATATGGACAGTGTGGGCGATTCACCAGGAGCGAATGACGATGGAAGCGGAACAGTAGCTGTAATGGAATGTGCAAGAGTAATGAGTAAACATAGTTTTCCTGCAACCATTATTTTTGTAACAGTGAGTGGAGAGGAACAAGGTTTATTAGGTGCTTACTTTATGGCCAGTAAAGCCAAAAAAGAAAATTGGAAAATAGAAGCAGTATTGAATAATGATATCATGGGCTCTAATAATAGTAATGAAACCAATATTGTTGACAATACCCGCATTCGTGTTTTTAGTGAAGGCTTATCGGTAAATGATACAGGAAGACTAGCTATGCAAATTCGTAATCTTGGGTTAGAGAACGATGGTAGATCAAGACAATTGGCTCGCTATGTGAAAGAAATAGGAGAGCGTTATGTAGAGAACTTAGAAGTAATGATGATTTACAGAAACGACCGTTTTTTAAGAGGGGGTGATCATACTGCATTTGTAGAAAATGGTTTTGCTGCAGTAAGAATTACGGAGATGAATGAAAACTATACGCGTCAACATCAAGATATAAGAGTAGAGAATGGAATAAAATATGGAGATGTGATTGAACATATCGATTTTGAATACCTAAGGAAGAATACAAGTATGAACTTAGCTAACCTGGCCAATTTAGCCAAGGCGCCTGCTGTTCCGGATGAAGTTAGAATAGATGTAAAAAAATTAACCAATTCAACTTACTTATATTGGAAGGTACCTAAAACCGGATCGGTAAAAGGTTACTATATATTAATAAGAGAAACCACTAGCCCGGTATGGCAAAAGAAAGTATACACAGAAAGCTTAGAGATGAGACTTCCTTACAGCAAGGATAATTATTTCTTTGCAGTACAAGCTGTGAATGAAACGGGCAACGAGAGTTTACCTGTGATACCGGCAGTAGGAAGATAGCTTTAAGCTCTATTGTGATCGGCTTTCCAATTTTTTATCAATTCTTTGATTTGCTTATTGGATAAGTTTTCTGCAATAGCTTTTGCTGTCAAGGCAACGAATTCATCATCGCTCGCAAAACGTAAAGCTATAATTTGGCCCATGCGTAATTCAATTGGAAATACTTTTCCAGTGGCTAAATAATATCTGAAATTTTCTTCAGCACGAATGGCTCTATCCTGCGCTTTTAATGCAAAGCCACGTGCATACCATGCTAATAAAAATATGATAACAGCAAGTAGACATAACATAATACCTAGATCTTTATTTTCTGCTGTACTTTGAATAAAATAGTTCACAGAGGCTATCAGAAAAATTAGAATAGCTGGTAGTGTTAGATAGTGAAATCCTGGAACCAATTTAGCATGGTTTTTGAAGTTTTGATCTTGCATAGTGGGTTGTTTGGCTAAAAATAGTCAAAAATTTATTGTAAATTACAGTACACACATAATAAAATTCTATGAAAAACTTAACGCGTATTGCATTTGTACTATTTACTTCTTTTGCTATTCATAATAGCCAAGCTCAAAGCGGCGATTCTACTTTGAAAGGCATGAACTGGAGAAATATTGGCCCAAATAGAGGAGGAAGGTCATTAGGTGTTGCAGGAAGTAGTAAGAATAAGTTAGAATACTATTTTGGAGCAGTGGGTGGAGGTTTATGGAAAACCACCGATGGTGGTTTGAATTGGAAGCCTGTTACCGATGGTCAATTAACTAGCTCTAGTGTGGGTGCGGTGGCTGTTTCAGAAACGAATCCAGCTATTATTTATATAGGAACAGGTGAAACAGCTTTTAGAGGCAATATTATGCAAGGCGATGGGGTGTATAAATCAACCGATGCAGGTAAGACTTGGAAAAATATAGGATTAAAAAATACGCAATCTATTTCTAGAGTAAGAATTCATCCTACTAATCCTGATATTGTTTATGTATCTGCCTTGGGTCATGCTTTTGGACCGAATGAAGAGCGTGGTGTTTTTAAAACTACAGATGGTGGTACAACTTGGAATAAAGTTTTATACGTAAACGAGAAAGCCGGCGCAGAAGATTTAGTGATTGATCCACAAAATCCAGAAATTATTTATGCAAGTATTTGGGAAGTATACAGAACACCTTATAAAATGTGGGCCGATGTAGGCACTTCTGCATTATATAAATCGGTTGACGGGGGTGCTAGCTGGAAAGTTATTTCTAAAAACCCAGGTATGCCAGCAGTGGTAGGAAAAGTAGGTGTAGCAGTATCTCCAGCAGACGGCAATCGTGTTTGGGCTATTGTAGAATCACCAGAGGGAGGACTATACCGTTCCGATGATGGAGGGGCGAATTGGAAATTAGTAAACAATGAAAGAAAATTGCGTCAACGCGCCTTTTATTATTCTCGCATCGTGGCCGATCCAAAAGATAAAAACACAGTATATGGGTTGAATGTAAATTTTTATAAATCAACAGATGGCGGGGTAACATTTAAAACAGAAATAAAAGTACCACATGGAGATAATCATGATTTATGGATTGACCCTAATGATCCAACACGTTTAGCTACTGCCAATGATGGGGGTGGAGCAGTTTCCGTAAATGGAGGCTTAACATGGACCGATGAAGATTTTCCTACTGCACAATTATACCATATAACAGTAACGAAGGATTTTCCTTATCAAGTAGCAGGTGCTCAACAAGATAATACTACGGTGGCATTACCTAGTGAAGATTATAGACATAGAGCAGTAAGAGGCAATTCTACCAAACCTGGAATGGGATTTGCTTATGAAGTGGGCGGAGGAGAGAGCGGTTATATTACACAGGATCCAAAAAATCCTGATATATTTTATGCAGGTAGTCAAGGTGCTTTATTAACGCGTATTAATAGAATGACAGGGCAGGCAAGAGATATACAAGTATATCCAAGATTTTTTTCTGGAGAAGAAGCGAAGACCTTACCAGAAAGATGGCAATGGACTTATCCGATTGTTTTTTCTCCAGTAGACCCTAATGTATTATTTACTTGTTCTCAACATGTTTGGAAAACAACGAACGAAGGACAGAGCTGGGAAAAAATTAGTCCAGACTTAACTTATAACGATTCTACTACCTTAGGTGTAAGTGGTGGTGTTATCACAAGAGATATGAATGGCCCTGAAATTTATGGGACAGTTTTTGCTTTAGCACCTTCTTATCAAGATGTGAATATTATTTGGGCAGGATCTGATGATGGTCTTATTCATATTACTAAAGACGGCGGTAAAAATTGGGAAAATATTACACCTAAGGATATGCCTAAAAATACGCGTGTAAGTATTATTGAAGCTTCTCGTTTTAATGCAGGTACTGCTTATATTGCGGCCAAGCGTTATCAAATGGATGATCGTACACCTTATATTTGGAAGACAAATGATTTTGGAAAAACTTGGACTAAAATAATTACAGGCATTCGTGCCGATGATTATGTGCATGCGGTAAGAGAAGATATTACGCGTGCTGGATTATTATATGCAGGCACAGAGCATGGTGTTTGGATTTCTTATAATGATGGTGCAAATTGGGAGTCATTAAGTTTAAATTTACCAGATGTACAAGTTTCTGATGTACAAGTAACCGATAAAGACTTAGTCATTGGAACCCATGGTAGGTCTATTTATGTATTAGACGATATTTCACCAGTGAGATCAAAGGATGCGGGCATTCAAGCGGGCCTGCATTTATTTAAACCTTATTATGCAGTGAGGACTGTGCAAAAAGCAGTATTTCATTATTTTTTAGATGCTACGAAGAAAGATTTAAAAATTGAAATATTAGATGCGGAGGGTAAACTAGTAAAAACTTTTGTAGGGGAGATGGCAAAACTTAAAAAAGAAAATGGAGAAGAAGAGGAAGATGAAGATGATCGCAAGCCAAAGCCACCCACTATTAAAACGGGTTTAAATGTTTTTGAATGGGACTTGAAATATCCGGCTGCCAGTAATTTTAAGGGAATGATTTTATGGAGTGCGCCAGTCTATACAGGACCAACAGCCGTACCAGGTAGTTATCAAGTAAGAATTACTTCGGGGGCACAAGTAGCTACTGAAAATTTTGAAATTAAAATGGACCCAAGGGTAAAGGATGTTACGATTGCTGATATGCAAGAGAAGTTTAATTTATCGATACAAATTAGAGACCAAGTAACGGTGGCTAATGATGCAGTTATTAAAATAAGAGCTATTAAGGAAAAATTAAATGAAGCAGCGAAATTGAGTAAAAAAGGGTTATCAAAATCTTCGGCTTCTTTTATAGCGGCTATTTCACAAATAGAAGAAAATTTATATCAGGTGCGTAATCAAAGCTCACAAGACCCTTTAAATTTCCCTATTAAATTAAATAATAAGCTAGCTTCTTTAATGCGTGTAGTAGAGTCGGGCGATTATAAGCCTACCGATGGTTCTTATAAAGTATTCAATGAGTTGAAAGCCGAACTAGCTATAGAGATTAATCAATTAAATAAGTTATTATCGCAGGCAAAAATGTAAATAATAAATTATTAAAGGGCTTATTATTTATATGCAAGGTTGTATTTTCGCAAAAAATTGTACAATAAATTACATAAAAGCTAACTATGAATAAAATAAATAACTTACTTAATAATTTAGAAGCTCAAATCGAAAATTATTCTTCATTGAATAAAGCTATTTCTGAAGGGAATGTAGGCTGGCATATTGTGCATAGCTGTTTAGTTATAAATAGTGTTTGTGGAGCAGTTCTTAAATCTGATGCTTCAAAATTTATTAAGAAATTTAGTTTCAAGGCATTTTTAGTGCTATTGCTAAATTCATTTCCAAGAGGAAAGGCCAAGGCCCCTTCTTTTACGATGCCTTCTGAGGAATTAAGCCCTACATCTATTTTAAAAAGTATTCAAGCCGCTCGTGCAAGTATAGAAGCACTTTCAAAAGCGGATAAGAACCAATATTTTACTCATCCCATTTTCGGAGATTTAAATACAGGCCAGACTTTTAAATTCTTAGGGGTGCATACCAACCATCATTTGAAGATTATTAAGGATATAGTTAAGTAGCTATTTCATCCAAACTACCTTAAGCACTGTTTCATGGTCTTTGCCAATAATATCTTTATAGAGTGCTGGTCTTCTCGCATTTAAATACCTGGTGCCTCCTGCTTTTTCAATATTTGCATGTATTAATTCAGCTGATACAAATGAGTCCTCGAATGTTCTACATTCTGCAATAATATCCCCAAAGGGGTCTATAATCATAGAACAGCCATTTTTCAATTGATCATCATCCATGCCAATGGGGTTTGAAAATATGGCATATACCGCATTGTCATAAGCTCTTGATGGCAACCACTTCATTAACCAAGCCCTGCCTTTTAAACTATCAAATTCATTTCTAAGTGTAATGGGGTCCTTATGGCGATTATGCCATAAAGCCGGGTCAACAAAGCCTGCCCCTGGTCTGGTAGAGGGAGTACACATAGTTACATGTGGCATAAATATAATTTCCGCACCTAATAATTTTACAGCCCTTACATTTTCAATAATATTATTATCATAGCATATAAGTATGCTACATTTCCATCCTTTTAAATCAAAAATGCAATACTCATTTCCTGCACTTATATATTTATTAATAAAGGGACTTAATTTTCTATATTTTGCTATAAGCCCATTTTCATCTACGCATACGTAGGCTTTGTATACATTATCATTTTTATCTTTTTCAAATAAGCCTGCTAGTAAAATAATTTTATATTTTTTTGCAATGCTAATCAAGGCTTGAACAGATGCTCCGTCTGGAATTAATTCTGCTACCGCTATAAATTCCTCTTTATTTAATTTCGAAGCGAAAGTGTAACCAGTAATAGAACATTCGTGAAAGCAGAGTACTTCAATGCCTTCTAAAGATGCTTTTTTAGCAAGTTCATCTATCACCGAAAGGTTATAGGCTTTATCGCCACTTTTATTTTCAAATTGAGCGGTGGCTATTTTAATAGGTTTCATATCAATATAATTATTAGTAAACTTATAATCTATTATGGTTTTTCAATTTTAAGTTGAATGTTTTTATAGGCCACCTTCATTTCCTTAGAAACATGCACTTGTAGTCCAATCAGTCCTGATAATTTACTGTTGGAGGAGTCATTGTCTGTAGTTTCACTCATTAATATTCCATTAATATAATGTTTCATGTTATTGCCTTTTACAATCAAATGAATTTCATTCCAATCATCTACTATAATCTTTGACTTGAGTGAATCCGAATTGCCAATAGATTTTATAATAAAGGCATCCTTTGAATTATTAATAGTTGCATTTTGTCCACGCATAGCAAGAAAGCCTCTGCCTCTTTCCTCATAGTTTTGACCTGTATACACATTCTCTCCATCTATGTCTGCCTGATAACCTTTTAATGCGTAGGGAATATTGGCAATTTCCTCACTTCGGTAATTGACTCCGCTATTTCCACCTTTAGATATTTTAAATTTTGCTTTAAATTCAAAATCGCCTGCTTGGCTTCTCGTATAAATCAAAAATGAATTGGTTTGGATTTGTTTATTAGGAGTTACTTCTCCTACAAAACATTCGTTCTCAATATGCCAGACACTGGTATCGGCCTTCCATCCATTAAAGGTTTTGCCATCGAATATGTTATTGAATACAGCGGTATCTGTTAGTGTTTTATTGGAGTTTGCACTTTCACAAGACAGGCTTATTGCCATGCCCATAGTTAATATGATTACCATATTGATATAGCTGAGGCTACTGCGTATTTTCATAATTCGTTTAATATTAATATTTTAAGGGAAGGCCTATGTAAATCTAATTATTTCTGAACCATTCTTAGTCAAAAAATCATAATTTGTGTAAACACATTATTAACACTATGTTTAAATACACTCGTCTTCTAAGTTTTATAACGCTTATAGCTTTATTGCAATTGAATGTTTCATGTAATAGCGAAGCACCTATTTCAAGCGATCCAAAAATTGCGGCTTTAAAACTACCTAAAGGTTTTAAGGCAGATCATTTGTATAGTCCAGGTATTAACAATCAGGGCTCATGGGTTTCCATGACTTTTGATCATAAAGGAAGGATGATTGCATCGGATCAATATGGTAATTTATATAGACTCGTGATACCCGCGATTGGTGCCGATACTTCTAAAGAAAAAATTCAAGTTAGCACCATTGAGTTGCATATACCTGGAGATACAACACTTGCAAGTCGCAGAATTGGATACGCGCAAGGTTTGCTTTATGCATTTAATAGTCTTTATGTTGTAATCAATGATGGAGGCGATGTTGACAATACGCGTCGTAGCGGAATTTATAGAATGCAGGATACCGACAATGATGACCAATACGATAAAATTACTTTATTAAAAAGACTAGAGGGAGATGGAGAGCATGGACCACATAGCATAGTGCTTTCTCCTGATGGAAAATCATTGTATGTAATTGCTGGTAATTTTACAAAAATACCGGAGATGAATAATTATACTGTCACTCCTGGTGCAGACATGGATAATTTATTGCCTTTAACGCGTGATCCTAATGGACATGACAATACAGTGAATACACATGGAGGATGGATTGCGCAATTAAATCCTGAAGGAACTAATTTTAATTTAATTAGTGCAGGGTTTAGAAATCCATATGATCTTGCCTTTAATGAGTACGGAGATATTTTCACTTTTGATTCAGATATGGAGTGGGATTTTGGTTCACCATGGTATCGACCTATTCGTATTTGTCAAGTACCTAGTGGTGGTGAATTTGGATGGCGCCCAGGGACAGATAAATGGTCTCCTTCGAATGCAGATAATCTTCCTCCACTTTTAAATATTGGTCAAGGTTCACCTACTGCAGTATTTAGCGGAAGCAAGTCACATTTTCCTGAAAAGTATAAACGATCCATTTTTGCATTTGACTGGAGCTTTGGAATTATGTATGCAATTCAACCCATTCCAGAAGGAGCACATTATACAGCCACGGCAGAGGAATTTATATCTGGATCACCCTTGCCTTTAACAGATGGTATTATTGGACCAGATGGGGCAATGTATTTTTTAACGGGAGGCAGACGCATTGAATCGGATTTATATAGAGTATACTATGAAGATAATAAGCAAAATACGGAACCACTTGCTGTTCCAGCATTAACAGAAGCGCAACAGCTTCGTAAAAAATTGGAAACCTTTCATTATGCACCTAATGCGGAAGCTGTTACTATTGCTTGGCCTGCTTTAAACAATGAGGATAGATTCATTCGTTATGCTGCAAGAATAGCCATGGAACACCAGCCTGCTATAACATGGAAGCAAAAATTACTTACTGAAAAAGATCCAGTAATAATATCGCAAGCAGCCATTGCTTTAGCTAGGATGGGAGAAAAAACTGAAAAAGATAATTTGCTGAAGGCTTTAAGTGCTATTGATTTTTCTAAAATATCGGAATCGAAAAAACTTGATGTTTTAAGAGCTATTGAATTAATATTAATACGCCTTGGTAAACCAACGGGAGAATTAAAAAATGAATTAATTGCTGTATTGGATAAACAATATCCAGCAGCCACT